>JBDRPR010000576.1:0-9582 GCA_043826845.1 Bacteroidota bacterium | reverse complement strand
TATTATGTTAAGTATAAAGAAATGGACTGCAAGCAGTTGGTTTTTTGTTATTTGTTTAATTTTAGTGAATTTATTATTAACTATGTTTGTTTAGTTGGTTAAATTGTATTAATTTAACGAAGTGAACGAAGAATATTATATTATTATGAAAAATTTAAGTGTTTTTGGACAGAATATTGTCAAAAAAATGCCGATTTTAGTAGTCACCGCTATTTTATTGAGCGGTTTTTTTGTTGCTAATTCGGCTGAGGCGGCAGCAACAGTAAGCCCTGTTGGAAATGGTGCGAATATTTCTATTGATACATCTGCTCAAGCGATAAGCCCAACTTGGAAGTCTCTTGGTGCTTTTAGTTTCAGTGTTGAAAACGGAGATATCGGCATAGGCACACATACAATTATGTTGCCTGATGGTTGGGAGTTTAATACTGGATCAGATATTAACATTATACCAGGCAATGATATTGTTCTTGGCTCTAATAGTGTCACACCTGATTCAACATCCTTTACTTTTGAGGTAATTTCTGAATCAACTTATTCCGGTCCTATAATGTTTTTCAATCTTCAGGTAAGGCCAACAGGCATAACTCCTGGAACTGGTAATATGACTTATTCTGGTGCTGGGGTTGTTGGAATTGACGGTTCAACAAATTTTGGAACTTTATCTACTATTGCGGGAACCGTTACTCAAGTAGCTTTTATGACACAGCCAAGTGTTTCAACTATATATGGTTCAAGCTTTGCACAACAACCAGTGGTTATAACTCAAGACCAGTTCGGAAATAGTTCAACAAATGGACTCGGTTCAGGTAAAACAGTCGCATTGTCACTAATACCAAGTACTGGGGCTATAGTGGGAACAAATAATATAAGCATTGATTCAGGTACGGCAACATTTACTGACTTAACTGTTGATGAAATTGGAAGTAAGACATTCACAGCTACGGTAACAGGGTTAACTCCAGCAACCAGTGACTCGTTTGAAATAACATCAAAAGCTCTTACTGCCACTCCGGTTATTTCTAATAAAACTTACGACGGGAATACTACCGCCACTGTGACAGACCTTACTCTTAATGGGTTTGTTGATGGTGATGAAGTTTCTCCAAGTGCGACTACCCCAGATGCTACTTTTACTGATCCTAACGTTGCAAATGGTATAACAGTTACAGTAACTGAGGCCGTGACTCTTAATGGAGACGATGCCGGAAATTATACTTTAACAACTCCAATAACAGGGACAGCTGATATTATAGAGAAAGAAATTACTGTAACTCCAGATGCTGAACAGACTAAAATTTATGGAGATGCTGATCCAACATTGACTTATACTAATACAGTTTTGGTTGAGGGAGATGCTTTCAGCGGTCTTTTGGGAAGAGATACTGGTGAAGATGTTGATAGTTACACTTTCTCTCTTGGAACTCTTGATTTAGGATCTAATTATGCTCTAACTTTAGGTGCTTCAGATCCTTTTGTAATTACTGCGAGGCCTTTAACAATCACTGCTACTCCTAACACCAAAGTATATGATGGTAATGTAAGTTCAGTGGCAGTTCCTATTATTACAAGTGGATCTTTAGTTGAAGGGGATGAAGAAAATTTTGTACAAGTTTATTCTAATGCTAATGTTGGTACAGGTAAATGGCTTACTCCTAGTGGAACAGCGGGTGAAAATGAAGGTAATAATTATAGTTATACCTTTAGTCCTTCATACATAACAGGTGGTGTTATTACTGAGAAGGAATTAACTATTTTCGGTCTTTCTGCTGCAGATAAAGTATATGATGGTAACACCGAGGCTGTAGTAAGTGGGACCCCGTCGCTTGATGGTGTTGTTGGGAGTGACGATGTATCTTTGTCTGGAGGAGCGAGTGGGTCTTTTGACGATTTAAATGTTGGAGAGAGAACTGTTAATGTTTCTGGTTTTTCACTTGCAGGGGCTAATTCAGGTAATTATACCCTCACTATGCCAGAATTAAATGCAAATATCACACAATTGGGAATTACTGGTTCATTCACGACAGATAATAAAATTTATGACGGAAACACACTTGCTGTGATCCTCTCACAGTCCTTAAGTGGAGTACTTTTGGTAGATGATGGGAATGTAATTCTTTCTGGTGGTGGTGCAAACTTTGCTGATAAGGATGTTGGTGATGATGTGGCAGTTAATGCTTCGGAGATGGTTCTAAGTGGTTCTGCTTCAGGTAACTATAATTTGATTGGTGTTAATAGTACAACAGCAGATATTACTGCAAAGAATATTACTGTTGATGTAACTATTTCTAATAAAGTTTATGATGGAACGACAACAGCAACAATAACTGATATTACATCTGAAGGAATTACTGATGGTGATGTTGTAACTTTTAGTGGAGGAACAGCTGTTTTTGCTGATGCTGAGGCTGGAAACAATAAAGAAGTTAATGTGACTGGCATAGTTGGTGGCGGGGCTGATATTGGTAATTATTCTTACAATAGTTCGGTCACTGCGACAGGAAATATTCTCCCTGTCCCTTCGGCGGTTTATGTTGATGATAATTGGGCAGATACAACAGAATGGACCGATCCAGACGGAGATGGATCTGCAAATTATTTTGGGTATGACGCTTTTGCAACAATTCAAAATGCAATTGGTGCTGTTGCAGAAGGAGGGATAGTTAACGTGGCAGCAGGATTATACACAGAAGACTTAACAATTTCTAAACAAATTGATTTAATTGGTGCTGGTAAGAGTATTACTAAAATTAAAGGTATTGCTAATGTAGCGGTGGCAGATTGGCCGTTAGCAGTTCCTAATATTGATATCCAGGCAGATGGTGTAAAAGTTCATGGTTTTACAATTGAAGGCTCTGATTATGAATCAGGGAAATATGTAAGTGGAACAGTTATTACTGGAGAGAATATAGAAATTTATAATAACAATTTTGTCACTACAAGAGCTGATAATACTGATGAGCTAGGTCAGGCTATTACAACTTATAGCAAAACAGCTATTCCAACGGCAGATATTTCAGGTTTGAACATTCATAACAATACGTTTTCAGGATCTGGGTCTGTAGGAACGGAAGCAATTTATATAAATCCTCATGTTGGATCTGGAACGGTGACAATTAATGCTAATGAATTTTCAGGATCTATTTTTGTTGGTATAACTGTTGAATCTGGGGATATTAACATAACTGGCAATGATATAGATAGTACGGTTGTTGGAAAAGGATTTTATGGTATTAGATTTATGGACACATCTTATGTTGCAAATTATAGTGGTATTGTAGTATCCGATAATACTATTCAAAACTTCCAAAAAGGAGTTAGAGTTGGTAACGGAGGTGATGGAACAAGTGTCCTTACTGCAAGTATTTCATCTAACACTATAATAGGAAATGATACTGGTATTTGGGCAAGGAAAGGAAGTGCTTTGACTGTAGATGATAACAATTTAGCAGGGAATACAATAGGGATACAAAATGACATTACTACAGATGTTAATGCTGTTCATAACTGGTGGGGAACAGCTGTTGAAAGTACAATTGATGGAAACGTTTCAGATCATGTAAATTACGATCCTTATTGGGTAAATTCTACGATGACTATTTTAAGTGATGCCTCAATTGATGCTGTATATGTAGATGGTAGTTATTCAGATGGCTCTGCTGATACACATATCTTTGGATACGATGCTTTTGCTACGATTCAGGAAGGTGTGGACGTTGTTGATGAAGAAGGAACAGTTAACATAGCTGCTGGGACTTATAATGAATCTGTTACTGTTGATAAAGATATAACAATTGCTGGAGTAGGAGAGACAACAGTAGTAACTCCAAGTATAGATCAGGATGGTTTTACTATAACTGCTGATGGGGTTATGATTCAGAATTTGAAGATAACTTCGAGTAACTCTGCCCCTGCATCTACTGATCCTGATTATAATGTGGCTCCTGCTAACAAAGCTATTTCAGTTGAAGAGGCTGATGATTTAGAAATAAATAATGTTACGGTAGAGACTACTGGAAACAAAGCGATGGGAATTTGGGTTGGTAACATTGGGTATGGTAATTCAAATAATCTTTCTATTATAGATAGCACAATAATTATTAATAATGAATCAACCGGTATTTATGCTGAAGGGGGAACTACAGCACAAACTGGTTGGTCAATAACTGGGAACACAATAACAGCAAACTTAGGAAATCCGTTAGAACTCTATGATGTTACAGATTCAACAGTAAGTGGTAATACATTAACAACAAGTGCATCTGGTGGTTCAAATGTTATGTGGTTTGCTGAGCTATCGGATCTTTCTAATTTAGTATTTACCAACAACATATTAGATGGTTCTTCTGGTAGTCAAGTTGCGATAGGGACGGATTTTAGAGATTATGGCCCCTTTGCTGATTCGCCAGCAAAATCAATCACTACAATAACGATCACAGGAAATACTTTTGATGATTGGGGAAGTAGAGCTTTGAGATTAGGAAAGGTTGGAATAGGAACTATTACTGAGGTAACTGTTTCTGGTAATAAATTTCTTATTGATGAACAATCGCAGATAATAAGTAACACAGATGATACGGCAGAGGTTAATGCAGAAGATAACTGGTGGGGATTTTCCTCTGGTCCTACACCTATTAGTGTAGTTGTTGGTGACGTTGACTATCGTCCTTGGTGTACAGAAGATACTTGTACTTCTACCGATACTACTGTACCAACAGTAACAATTTCTTCTTCAGAAAGTTCTCCAACGGATGCGAGTCCGATTCCTGTAATAATTACATTTAGTGAAACTGTGACAGATTTAATTGCAGATGAAATTGTGGTAACCAATGGGACAAAAGGTGACTTAACTGGTTCAGGAACTACTTATGGTATAGGTGTAACTCCTAGTGGTGATGGGGCGGTTACAGTAAATATTGCTGCAGATGTAGCTTGGGATTTAGCTGGAAATTATAATACAGTAGCTACAGAATTTAGTATTACTTCTGATCTAACTGTTCCTACTTTGAGTTCAGTATCAATTGCCTCAGATAATGCTAATACTGCTTTTGCTAAAGTTGGGGATGAAGTTACTTTGACTTTTACCTCTAGCGAAGTTATTGGGACACCAACGGTAACTATTGGCGGTAATACGGCAGCAGTAAGTGGTAGCGATACTTCTTGGTCAGCTACTTATACAATGGTTGAAGGTGATACAGAAGGAGTAATTGCGTTTACAATTGATTTTGCTGATGTAGCTGGAAATGATGGAACAACGGTGGCTGAAGTTACTGACGGTGGTGGAAGTGTTACTTTTGATGAGACAGCGCCAGTTCTTGCTGAAGTTACTCCTGTAGCAGATCCAACAAATGATATTACCCCTAGTTACGTGTTCAGTTCAGATGAAGCAGGAACTATAAGTTATGGTGGAAGTTGTGAAAGTGCCGACACTTCTGCTGGAAGTGGAGATAACTCAATAACATTTAATGAATTAGCAGAAGGAATTTATAATGACTGTACAATTAAAGTAACGGACGCAACAGGAAATGAAAGTTCTTCTTTAACTGTTAGTTCATTTACAGTTGATACAACTGCACCAACCATAACTTCGAAAACACCTAAGGTAGATGCTATCGGAATTGATACTTTTGCGGATATTACAGTTGTCTTTGATGAAGATGTCGTAATAGGCACATCTAATGTTGTCTTGAAAGAGGCTGATGGCTCTCCAACAATTACCCTTGCTAGTGAGGATATAACTTTTAATTCAACAACACATACAGCAACCATTAATCCAAGTGTTACACTTGAGAACAACACTAAATATAATATTGCTTTATCTAATATAAAAGATACCGCAGGAAATGATTTAGCTGATATTAATTGGGATTTCACTACAGCGACATCTTATGCTATTAGTTTAGCGAGTGGTTGGAATTTGATTTCTTTACCAGTTACACCAACAAATTGGACAAGTATTTCAGGTGTTTTGAACAGTGTTAATTCTCAAGTTGCGAGTGTTTGGACATACAATGCGGTAGATAGAGAATGGTATTCTTATTCTAACGACGGAGTAGACAATGATAGCATTTCTTCAATGGAAGCAGGAAAAGGATATTGGGCTAAAATGAATAGCACAGGTTCATTAACAGGGAGTGGAACTTTATATGAACAATTGATTCCTGCAGGGGATGCGCCTTCTGGTGACTTACCTCAAGTCCAATTAGGAACAGGCTGGAATATGATTGGTTATTATCAATTACCCGGTAATACCACTTCACCTGTAGCAGATGCTTTGTCCGTTTTGGGAGCTTCAGGGACATCATGGAGTACTAGTCATTTGATGTCATTTGCTAACGGGACATTGGATCCGGAGACTACTATAACTACAATGACTCCTGGGAAAGGCTATTGGATCTTTATGAATGAGGCGAAAGAATATACTTTCGGTATTTAATGTAATTGCTTTAGAAAGATAATATGAAAATACAAAAAACATTAAAAATTGTAGTCGGATTATTTTTGGTAATGCCAATTTTGGTGTTGGCTTATCCTGGGATTCCACATCAGTTTTATGGCACGGTAAAATTTGCTGATAATGTATCAGCTTTGGATGGCACAACTGTGGAAGCTAAAATTGGTAGTGCAGTGATTGTCTCTGTGTCAACTAAAGATGGAAAATATGGTTATAATCCAAATTTGTTTTATGTAGTTGATCCTGATAACAATCGCTCTGGTTCGGAGATTCAGTTTTTTGTGAATGGTTTGGATTCAGAGTCTGTAGCTACTTTCAGTAATGGTAAGATTGAAAACTTAAATTTACTTTTGGCTAATGTCAGCACAGGGATTCTTAACAATCCTGCGGGGACAGTAATAACATCAGAACAAGTGGTGGTGGTTCCTGGTACACCGACAGTGATGAATGTGGGAAGTGGATTGTCGGTCTCTCTTTCTCCTTCAGGAACAGAAGGGACGAGTGCAATGATTGATAAAATAGAAAAATTAGGCAGTAGTTTTTTCTCAGGAGCGACTGCTATAATGGCTGGGGATACTTTGTTGAATGGTTATGAAATAAAAATAACTGGAGATAATTTAACTATCACTGTGACCATGAGTTATGACGACAGTTTAGTAGATGAAAGCACTATTAAACCATATCGTTTTGATGGCACTACTTGGGTGGCACTACCTTTTACCATTGATAAGGTCGCTAATACTATAACTTTTACGATTAGTTCGGCTCAAACACCTTATTCTGTATTTGGCGAGACTTTAACGGAAACATCACCACCTTCACCTGGTGGTGGTGGAGGAGGTGGGGGAGGTGGTGGAATTACTACACCTAGCACTACGACGGGTACTGTGGTTGGTGATGTAAACGGAAATGGAAAAGTTGATAAATATGACTTTGCTTTGATGATGTCGGATTGGGGAAAAACTGGAACTGGTTTGGCTTCTGATTTGAATGGTGACGGAAAAGTGGATAAATATGATTTTTCATTATTAATGGTTAATTGGAGTATTTCCTAATCTGCCTTAAGCAGACGGACACGTAAAAAATATGATTAAAAATAAATTTAAAATTCTGGTGATTTGTTTGATGACGGTTCTAGTGACTGGAATCTTTTCTGCCGGTATAGCAGATGCTTCAAATTCCTTGATATATATTTCTCCAAACAACTTAGATAAAAAAGTAGGTGAGAATTTTGTTTTGGTTGCGACTGTTGACACGGCTGGTTCTAAAGTCTGTGCTGTGGAAGGAAAATTGCAATTAGATAAATTATCTTGCCAAAGTATTGTTGTGGGGGAAGAGATGATGGCTCAGAAAGCTCCCTCTTGTGCAGATCCTTCTTTTTTGCTTGGAATCCCTAACTGCACGACGGTGAATAAGACCTTATTTACAATAGTTGTTAATGGCAATACTGCAGGAGCGGCAACAGTCAGTTTTGGAAATGTAGACGTAGTGGGGGAGGGTTTCTCTCTATCTACTACTTCTGTGGGCGGAAATTACAATTTAACAGCTGTTTCGGTGCCCCCAGTGGTAAAACCAACAATAGCAACTCCTGTCGTTCCTGTGGTTGTTCCAGCTGAAAATTGTACTTGTGAAGATTGGAGTGTTTGGGAAAGAGTTGACTGTGGTGCAGGAAGTTGTGAATCAAATCAATTAGCCCAGACTCGTTCTAGGTCTTGTAGTCCTGATAGTTGTGAAGTGACTGTTGAAAATCGTTGTGTAACAGATTCTTATTGTGCTTCAGCAATTTTGCCTAATGTTGATGATTCAACTCAGGTAGCTTCTATCTTAAGTGCGATTGGTTCAATTGGATGGGGATGGTTAATTGTAGGATTAATTCTTCTGCTTTTGATTATTGGTATTCCTTATTTGATGAAGAAGAGGAAATAATAAATGTAATAAAAAAAGTAGTTATTCTAATTCAGAATAACTACTTTTTTTTATTTACTTTTTAAAATACTTGATGCCGTTATTTGTTGATAAATTCAACTAACAAAAGGACTGTGTTAAAATAGGTGGTATGACACTAGTTGAAAACACATTTGCATTAAGCACAAAGTTACTAAAAGAATCATTAAAAAAGGCACGGGCTAAGGAAACTGTAGAGGGAGAATATTTAAACTATTTAGATAGTGGCAGACCCTCAGCGCTTGATTACTATATTGAATACTCCATTGATGGGAGTACCTATCTCGTAGTTAATATAGGAGTTGAACCACAGAGAATACTCTTATCTGAAGAAGAACTAACCTTTGGAACTAGAACTTATCTAACTTGCGGTTGTGGGCAGAGAACTAATGCTCTTTATCTAAAAGAGGGTGTTTTTGCATGTAGAGAATGTCACCAACTTAGTTATCAATCAACCACCATCAATCGTAGTAGTAAACACGGTAAGTTTTTATATAAGAGTAGCCTAGCAATTAAGGCTATGAAAATGAGAGAAGGTATGAGCCACATCTTTTATGGATCTCGTTATACGAAGAAGTTTAACAATTATCTTAACCTTTGTAATCGTGCTGGATTGTTTAATGAGGTGTTCGAAGCTGAAAAGCTTTTAACTGCTATAAATAGTCAAAAATAGTAGGTTTAGATAATTTTAGTAGTTTTTTTAAGTTAGTAACTGAAATGTTGTCGGATCTTTCCGTTATTTGATTAGAACCTGTCTGTGGTTTTTAGGTTTTCTATTAAATTACTATTGACTATTATTTTAAATAAGCTACTATATTAAGTAGAGGTCGCGTAATTTGTATTGTCTATTGGTCATTGGTTATATTTTGTTATTTGGTATTTCTATTTTGGTATTTAAGTTTATTGTCTATTGGTCATTGGTTATATTTTGTTATTTGGTATTTCTATTTTGTTATTTGGTATTTATTTCTATTCTTAATCTCAAATAAGAGCGATCTCTGTCTGCTCTTTACAAAAATATGAAACTATTTGTGTTTAGTGTTTTTATTATTGACATCTTTTTCTAGTAAAAAAGAATCTTGGAAAAAATCATCGCTGATAGTTACTCCAGTTTACTCGCTATAGTACTGGGCTTATTTTGTGTGAGCTTTTTATTAATAATTAATTTCAATAAAACAATGAAAATA
>JBDRPR010000575.1:0-11371 GCA_043826845.1 Bacteroidota bacterium | reverse complement strand
GTTTTATCTTCAAAAGAGCCAACCACATATACATTCATGTCTTGATCGCTGCAAATATTTTTTGCTTCTATGTTGCCAAAGCCAGTTATCTGAACCCCCCATAATACTTTTTTTCCCTCCGGGTCAATCTTGGCAATAAATGCATCGGTTGGGCCAGTTGTATTCTTGCTTTTTAATATAATATCCCCAAAAGCAATTTCAGCTGTAAAATTTGCTGTGATATAAAAGTTGTTTTCTTTATCCGTACATACTTTGTGGTTTTTAGAAACCAAAGAAGCATTTCCTGTAATTGTTTTTGCCCAGACAGTTTTTTGTGATTGCGCTGTAAATACTGTAAAAACAGCTGCTAATAATACTATTATTGTTTTCATTTCTTTAATTTTTTAAAAGGATGTCCGATTCAATTCTGATATCGGACGTCTATATTTAATTTATTAT
Organism: Bacteroidota bacterium; assembly: GCA_043826845.1. Classification (GTDB taxonomy): domain Bacteria; phylum Bacteroidota; class Bacteroidia; order Bacteroidales; family CAYTAU01; genus JBDRPR01. Next base: position 10,933 of record JBDRPR010000575.1, on the reverse strand, counting down.
TTATCTTCTTCGGCTGTTTTTTCTTTCAACCAGGCTCCAAGCCTATTTGCCAGGCCTACCATTATGTTTTCATAACCTTTTGTAATAACAAAAGTTGATGCATCTTTTTTATCCTTTGTTGATTCTCCGATTTCAATTCTGAAGACTCCATAATAAAGTCCTTTTCTGTATAATGCTCCATCTTTTTCGCCTTCGGCGAGTTCAATGGGATTTGGTCCGAACATCGCCATAGAAACATATTTCAATTCAGCGGCAGAATAGGTGTTTTTTGATTTTACAGTATTATAAATAATAAGTACCGCATCAACATCAAGAGCTTTTGCCAGATCAGAACCAAGACCTTCCATCATTTTTGGATCTTTGCAATCTAGTAAACTGAATTTGCTTTCTTGTCCACCTTCAATAAAGACCATTTCTTCTCTTGGTATTAATTCTCTGTAACCTTTTGCTGCCATGCTTAAAGAAACATGAGTGCCACCTGATGCCAGATTGCTCAATCCTTTATTGCCATTGTTTCGCTTCTCAAGCACAAAATCATAGTAAGACGTCTTTTTCTCGTCAGTATCTAAAAATTCATCCGGTGTAAGCAATTCCATTCCATATTCTTTAAACGTCTTTTTTAATGGTTCGATGGCTACTCCCAGATATGCATTTACAATAATTTCTGCACTGCCATCACTTGTTCTGACAGTTGAAATGCTGTTGGCATTATCTTTTGTGTAACCCGGATCATGAATTGCAAATGAAACCAATGCAATCTTTTTTGGAACTTCTTTTAATGCAGGATAATAAACGGTATAACCCTTTCCATTTTTACCACGTTCTTTTGGCCAATCCTGAAATGCTTTTTTCTCGAGACTTGCCGGGTCTGAAGTAGCTTTTTCAAATTTTGATTGTGATAAAAGCACAGCCTGACTCATTGCTATTAATAATAGCGTTACGAATAATTTTTTTCCTTTTGTTTTCATTTTGTTATTAGTTTTGATTGATGAATAAAAATTTATACCCACAAAACTATATTGAAAAACAGGGCTGTAGAATACTGATGAATACTGATTTTGTATGGGTAATGATACGGATGCGCCAGGGGTTTTTCTTTTATTTGCAGGCTGTTAACAAGGTTTTATAGAATTTTCAGAATTTAAAAAAGAAGATAGTTTTCATTGCAAGTCAAAAAATAATCCCTTTAATGGCACGCTGATTCGCCTTCGGCTCATTCGCAGATGATGATGATGTTCGCAGATCATAATAATCAAGACATAGGAGATCAGGATCTAAGACCCAAGAGACCAAGATCCAAGACCCAAGGATTAAAAATGAAAAGTTTATTAGAATGCCCTTGGAATTTGGGACTTGGAATTTGGGTCTTTTCTTGTCATCTGCGTGCTTTTTTTTCAAATCAAAAATCAAAAATCGTTAATCATATATCTCAAATCAAGACCCAGGAAACCAAGATCCAAGACCCTGAATCAAGGATTAAAAATGAAAAGTTTATTAGAATGCCCTTGGAATTTGGGACTTGGAATTTGGGTCTTTTCTTGTCATCTAGCTGCTTTTTTTTCAAATCTGAAGGATTGCCTGCGGTAAGCAAAAAGGTTCAGGCGGAGCGGGGTCATTGCTTTTCTACAAAGAACACTAAGCTCCCACAAAGTTGCTCAAAGAAAAAAAAGACAAATATCGAGATATAATTTATTGCAAATTAGGAGAATAATCTGCAGATACACTTTTTATTAGCTCCGGCTTATATTTCAACCAATTGATTTCTTATTGCAAATTTTATCAGGCTTACAATGGTTTTACAGCCGGTTTTTTCATAAATGTGCTGTCTGTGAGTATCAACTGTACGGCGGGAAATAAATAATTTACCGGCAATTTCATCACTTGAGTATTCCTGGCAGATCAATTCCAGTACCTCCTTTTCTCTTTCTGAAAGATTTATTGTCTCGTTCTGAATTTTTTTGTCTTTCTGCACTTTTTGCATCAATGATGTAAGCACCTCTCTGGAATAGAATGTCGAGCCATTTGACAAGGCTTCAAGAGCAGCAACCAGTTCAGATTTTCCGGTGTTTTTCAAAATATATCCTTCTGCTTCACTCATTATAATATCTTCAATTACTTCTTGATCGTTGAACATAGTAAGTACTAAGACCTTTATATATGGATATTTTTCTTTTACAATTTTTGTAAGCTCTACTCCTGTCATTTCGGGCATACTAATATCGGTAACCAAAACATCAAATTTTTCATTTTCGAGCAGTAATAATGCATCTTTTCCACAAAGAGCTTCTGCTGTTATTTTAAATTTCTTTTCTTTTCTAAGCAATGCTTTTATACCATCAATAAACATTTGATGATCGTCTACAATAAGAATATTTACTTGCTCTTCCATTTACTAGATATTAAAATCAATATTTACTACTGTTCCCATTCCTGGATTTGATTTGATATCAATATTTCCATTTATCATCAATAATCTGGAATAAATATTTTTCCAGCCTATACCTGAGCTTTTATCAATATCAGCTAAATTAAATCCCTTGCCATCATCCTGTATTTTCAATAATATTTTATGTCCAGATTTGCGCAAATCAATTACAATCTTTGCTGCCTGAGAATGTTTAAGCATATTATTTAATACTTCCTGAATAATTCTATATAAAGATATCTCTGTGCTTTGTTCAATTCTGTCTTCTACACCTTTATGTTTAAAATCAATTACCAATACATTTGCTTCATTAATACGAGAAACCAATGTGTCCACTGCTTTTATAAGACCATATTCTATCAATGCAACTGGCATCATATTGTGCGATATATTTCTTACTTCTCGCACCGACTCATCAATAATATCAAGTGAATTTTTTAATAATGCTTCATCTTCTTTAGCCACATCACCTTCAAGTGCAGCTATATTTACTCTTGCAGATGATAATAATTGACCAATTCCATCGTGCAAATCTTTAGCTATTCTAATCCTTTCTTTTTCTTCGGCCTCAATTACTGCTTTAAACCCCAGATTCTTTTGTTCGGCTATTCGTCTTTCCATTTCAGTTTTTTTCTTAAAACGGAAACGAATAAAAATCAACAAAAACAGCAATATAATAAATAGACCTCCAATACAAAACAGCCATATTAAATTTTGTTTGTTCTGTTTTTCAGCATGTAATTTTAACTCCTGTAATTCGTTCTCATTTGCCAGTCTTGAATTTTCTGCATCCTTTTTTGCAGTCTCATATTTTGTTTGCATCTCTGCAATTATTTCAGAATTTTGTTGAGTTCTGAGTGTATCTTCAATTTCATATTTCTTATTAAGGAAATCAAATGCTTGTTTATAATCTTTAAGCAAATAATAGTTTTCTGCCAGATTCCCATATGAAAAAGATACTACATCCATTACTTTATTTTCTAACGCAATTTCAATAGCTTTCTCAGAAAATAATATCGATTTCGTATAATTATTTGCCAGCATCAAAACACGTGACTTATTGTAATATGCATAAGCCAAATTAACATTTCCTCCAATTTCTTTATAAACGCTTATTGCTTTATCATAACTTTCAACTGACAAATCATATTTTTCTTGTTTTTGGTATATGTTCCCGATATTTTCATTCATCAGTGCAATACCATATTTATCACCAAGTTCAAGAGCCAGATCTAAGGCCTCTGTGTAATAAATTAATGCAGTATCAATCTTATTTAAATATTCATAAGCATTCCCAATATTGCCTTTTTTAATCTCAACACCCAGCATATTATTTGTTTCAATACTGATTTCTAATGCTTTCTTATAATACGTTAATGCCTTTTTATATTCCTTTCTATTAAAGTATATTATTCCCATATTATTCCCGGCTGACTCAATTCCTGCCTTATATCCAATTTCTTCAGAAAGCTTAAAGGCTTCAAGATATAGTTCAATGGCTTTTACATCTTTTCTTTGTTTTTCATAAACTAATCCTAAATTAACATATGCTTTTACCTGACCTTTCTTGTCACCTATTTCTTTAAATGTTTTAATTCCTAATAAATGATGCTTTTCTGCTTCATCGTAATTTCCCATTCTATAATAGCAAACTCCCAAATTGGTATAAGAGCCAGCAAATGCTTGCTTATTATTAAGCTCTTTAAATATTTTCAAACTTTTTAATCCATATTTAATAGCTTTATCATAATCACATTTATCTTTATAAATAGTGCCTATTAAGTCGGCAGACTTACCAATTCCAAATTTATATTTTATTTCTTCTGATAGATTCAGTGCATCTTCTGAGTATTTTATGGCTTGGTCAAAATCTGTTTTAACAACAAACAATGAGATTTCATTCAGCAAATTAACTTTTGAAGAATCCTGCTCTAGTTTTTCAAGCTGAGATATAAGGCTATCAATAGTTGCTTGATCTTGAGAATAAGAAAATAGAGTGCTGAAAAAGAAGACTAATAATAATGAAGTGCTTTTCATCTAATCAATTATTATAAGGTTTTTTAACAAAAGTAAAAATAATATTAATGCTTGAAAACTTACAAAATATAATGATAGTTGTCTTCTATAATAATCTTTTTTAGGGTCTAATTCCCCTCCACTTGCGGTGAAAAATAAAATTATACATCTAAGATACCCCGCAGCTTGCGACGGGGAGCTTCATTTAATAAAATCAATCAATCAGAATCTTTGACTTTATAGCCTTATTATCAACATTTAAAGACAAAGTATAGATTCCTTTTGCCAATTTGGAGATATCAATTTTATGAATATTACTGTCTGATTTTACTGTTCCTGACAGCACTGTTTTTCCGTTGATATCTGTCATGGAATAATCTGACGGTAAGGAATGATCTGTAAGTTCTATAAATAATATCTCATCAGCCGGAACCGGATAAACACGCATCGAAACACCATCAATTTCGTTTACTCCGATAACAGTAACATTTACTGCCTGATAAACCGTATCGGAACCACAAGAATTTGTTACAATAAACATAACATTATAATTCCCTGCCACTGTATATGTATGCACCGGATTTTGCTGTGTTGAAGTATTTCCATCGTCAAAATCCCAGTAATATGATGTGCCAGATGGTGAAGATGTATTTGTAAATGTGACAACACCCAGATTATCAGCATAAGAAAAAGATGCAATCGGAATTGTTCCGATAGTAACCGAAAAAGTTCTGGCAGTTCCTTGTCCGCATGAGTTTGATGGCGTAACCGTAATTGTACCTGAGGTTGCTCCTACTGTAGCAGAAATTGAATTTGTAGTACTTGTTCCTGACCACCCTGAAGGTAATACCCAGTCATAAGTTACTCCGTATGCAAGAATTACGCTGTAAGTTTCAACAGCATCAATACACGGAATTGAATTTCCGGTAACAACTGAAGGTTGTGTCGGTGCTCCGTTTACGGTAATATAATTAGTGATTGTCTTGATTACGGCTCCATTTCCGTCATTAACAGTCAGAGTGACGCTATAAGTTCCTGCAGTGTTATATGTGACAGCAGGATTCTGAACCGTAGAAGTCGCCGGAGTTCCACTAGGAAACGACCATTGCCAGGTTGTAGGAGTTCCTCCTGAAGTCTGATCGGTAAAGTTCACTGTACCACCTACGCAGATAATAGTAGGAACTCCAGTAAAATCGGCAACAAGTGTAGAAGTATTCTGCCATTTCCATATTCCTTTTGTTGTTTGGCTGTCGTTAAACCAACCTGACCATCCGGTTGACTGATTAATAAATTCAACCGCGGTATGTTGATCTGCATCTATCGGGTTCCATGAAACACCGCCATCTTCGCTAAACGAAGAGCCTGTTATTCCTGTAGTAAAAATAATATCAGTTCCTTCGACCCAGCATAACCCTGCATTATAAATTGTTCCTGATGTAGTTACAGTATTCCAGTTAGCACCTCCGTTTGTAGAATTATAAACAACATTATTTACATCTACAATTATTCCGTTATTAGCGTCTTTAAAAGATAAATTTCCGCTAATTGTAGCTCCACCGAAATCAGTAATTGGTGATTGATAAACAACCCAGTTAATTCCTTTATCAGTTGACTTATATATTCTTCCCATATTGGTTGTAAACCATACTACATCGCCAACAACTTCAATCTGACGTGTATAACCATACTCACCTGAAAGAGGAGCGGGAATATTTGCACCAGGAACAAGGGTCCATGTTGTACCTCCGTTAGTTGTAGTATATAATTCAAATTCACTATTTATCGGATCACCCTGGCAAAAACCTGTATTGGCATCCCAGAAATAAACAACATTTGTAAAAGATGAAGCATTATTAAATGTAGCTGTATTTTGTCTTACCCATGTAGTTCCACCATTTGTTGTCTTCCAGATTCCACCAGTTTGTCCGGTGGCATTTGGATAAGCAGCCAGCCATGCTGTTGTTGCATCGTATGCATGAATCATTGAAATTCCAAGTCCGGTATTACCAACATTAATAGTACCCGGTGTCCATGTCGTTCCGCCATTTGTTGTTTTTGTAAATTCCTGAATATTTGCTCCTCCACCGGAACCGTCATAAGCTGTACCCCAAACTACATTTTCATTAACAATTGAAATATAGTTGATGCCACGATACTGAGTCGAGAATCCGGTAACTTGTTCAATCCAGCCTCCGTAAGGCTCAACTGTCACATTTATATAGTCAGTTTTTGTTTCAGAATCTGAGCTTTGCGAGTTAGTTACGGTTAAAATTACAGTATATGTTCCTATTGCACTATAGGTCACAGCCGGAGGTATTTGCCCTGTATATGATGCAGGTAAGCCACCTGTAAAAGTCCATTCCCAGTTTGTTATTGCATTTCCACCATTGTTTGATAAATCTGTAAAATTAACAGAATTACCAACTGTAATATTTTGATTATCGGCGATAAAATTTGCCATAGGGTCGCCTGTTAAAGTTGACTGAACACATTGAAGAGCCCCGTATGCATTAATTCTGGGGCCAATATTCTGATTGATTGCTGCTCCTGTGCTGGTCATACAACTTAATATTTCTGCAGGAGATAGTGATGGATTAAGGCTGAGCATTAAGCCGGTAAGCCCGGCGGCAAAAGGAGTCGCCATTGATGTTCCTCCCATTTGTCCATAATTATTTCCACCGGTTGTATATACGGTATTTAACAATCCTCCATATGAATAACCTCCGGGAGAAGCAATATCAACCCACGTGGTTGAACCGTTGTAATTAGAAAAACTCGAACGGCTGTCATCTGCATCAACGGAGCCAACACAAATAACATTGTTATAGCCACCCGGATAAAAGACTGTAGAAACTCCATCGTTTCCGGCAGCTGCTAAAAATACAACAGCCGGATAATTATTAATAAGCGTTTGTTCAGAACTGTTATATCCTGAGCCACCCCATGACAAACTTACAACATTAGCACCATTCTGACATGCCCATTGTACTCCATCATATCCATAATAAACTGCACCGCTGGACCCTGCATCAGGTGTACATTTAACACCAATCAGCTCAACATTGGCACCCAGAGAAGTCATTCCCATACTATTATTAATATCAGCAGTTGCAAGACCTGCGCAATGTGTTCCGTGAGACCATGTAAAATCAGCATTGGCATCCAGGGGAGGAGTAGCATCGTTATCACTATCTGCCACATCGCGTTGCTTGAAAGTCGTCAGATCAAGATGACCGCAAAAAACAGCATTATCAACAATTGCCACTTTTATTGCATTGTCGCCAAGACTGATGTTCCATGCTTGTTCGGCAGAAACAAGTGTGAAATACCATTTATAGTTTGATTGACTATAATAAGTATCATTAGGAATAAAATCGATTTTTCTTATCGGAGCAGTTTCTGCATATTCAATAAAATCCAATTGCTGAAGATCTCTTATAATATTATCAATCTCGGAAAAATTGCTGAAATATACCCTGAAAATTCTCATTAACTGCGGAATTTTTGTGTAATAACTCGGACGTTCGAGTTTTGTTACGGAATAGCCTGATAATGCTGATTTGATTTCAGGGTAATCATTGATACTGACAAATTTATTTGTTTCGCTTAAATAAGGAAGTTTTTTTATAAATTCATCTGATTCAATTGCTACATTGTCTTTTAATTTAAAAAAGACAACACCATCCAGAAAATCAGGATTATATGTCTGGGAAAATAAACCTGTACAAAACAAGATTAGGGCAAAAAGTAATGAGTTGAAAGTTTTCATGGTGTTGGTTTTTGGATTTTACTAGGTAAAGTTAAATGATAAATTTGTAATATAAAAGTGATTCACAATAATTTTATTAATTCTATAATAATCTGCTTTTTTAACGAGTTGTTTATCTTAAAATTATGGATATTAATATGCAACCATTTAATTTATTTAAATATAATATGAGAAATGATTCCGGTCTGATTCCGTATCTTTGAGCTTTTTGTTTTCTGGTATTCATCCTGTTGCGACAGGAATAATAAAAAGTATTTATCTCGGGATAAATACCTGAGTTAAAAATATTTTATCCTTTCTGGTTATTTATAAAGAATTACGATATTATCAGTTTTGAAATTCTGTCAATCTGATCCTGCTTGTTGACTTCTCTGAGATTTAACGCAGTTTGCGTGAAATATGAATGTGATGATAAAAATTTTACCTGCATTTTATTCCACTCATTTAATGAGTCGATAATTCCCTGTTCATGCAATTCTTTAAATAAAGTATCTGAAACTGGCATAAAATCACTTCTTCCCAGATAATCCAGGTCTGCATCGCACATTATTGTTTGCAAAAGATTATTTGGCTTTGGAGGTAGTTTTGTTGCCATTATCAGATCACATATAATATTTATTTCTCTTTCAGAGTAATTATATTCAGGCAGATATTCTCTTGCATAATCACAACTTCTGTCTTCATGATCTTTTGATCCTTTAATCTGACCCATATCATGAAAAAGAGCCGCAGTCTTAAGAAACATCAATTCTTCGTCCGTGACACCTTCACCCCAGCCTATTAATTCAACCTGTGTAATTACATCAATTGTATGCTTTACATTATGATAATATAAAAAGTCTGGCAAACTTTTTTCCAGTTTATCAAGATATATTTCCTGTAAATCTGCAAATTGACGTAGTTTGTATTTAATTCTAAAAATATCATTTGGAATTTCTCCTTCCCTGTTTTCCGAATAAGCTTTTTTAAGCTGGCGGACATAATACATTTCATGATCGTCTTTGTATTTTACCGGTAGTACTCCATAAAAATCACAAGTAAAATATTCCCTCACCAATTCATAGGTCATCACCGAAATGTTTATTTTACCCGGTTCACTAGCCGATTGCAATCGACTTGCAATATTAACAGTATCACCTTTAAGGCTATATGCAACCTTTTTTTCACCAATGGTTGTGGCTGTTACCGGACCGGTGTGCATACCAATGCAAAAATTCCAGTATTTTTTATTCTGCTGAAGAAATTGTTCCTGCATTGCTATAAAGTGTTGTCTAATTTCCAATGCAGCCATCACTGTATCAACAGGATTAGTAATGTTTTTTATAGGAACACCTCCGGCACACATATATGAATCGCCTATTGTCTTTATTTTTTCAATTTTATACTTTTTAGCAATTTCATCAAATTTGATATATAGACGATCCAGTTCATCCATCATTTCTTTGGCATAATTCTGTTTTGAAATTTCATCAAAGCCAAGTATTCCGACAAAAAGAACAGTAGCCATTTTAAATTTCAGGCTTTTTTCTCTTGCGGTTTTATCTACACCTTTTTCCAGATTTTCAACCTTGAGCAACAGACATTCATTTCTGTTTTGAAGATCTTTCAACTGAATTTTCAGTTTTTCATTTTCCTTTACGAGCTGTGAAATCCTCTGAATCAGTTCTTTGTTTTTTTCTTCGGGCATTTTTATATCTGATTTTTTGTTTCCGAATTTGCATCATAAAAGTAAATAATTTTTTCTTGAAAAACTAATAATTTATTGTGCCTTCTTTATAGCAACGGTATTTATTTCCCTATTAATCTTCATGATGTTGCTTTGTGAACTAAAAGTAATCTTTAAGTAAAACATAAAAAATCATACAATTACAGCATATTGGGAATAAATTGTTGTAAACAGTGACCATTTTGGGTCAAAACATGAATAAATAAAGTTCTTATTATTTTTCACTACTGACTGACTAATTTTATTAGATTCTGAGCTAAGAGAAACAAAGCGAAGAATCTGTTATAAGGTCTTATAGTTTTGTCGGTCAGTAGTGATTATTTTAATAAATGTAAGCTTAAACGAATTGTTAATCTGTGTGTTACGATTGATGGTATGATTCCTGCTTTGCAAAAACCTCTTGCACCTAATTGATTTATAAAAAAGTACAAACTGAAAGCAAATGCAATTGACGAAAAACATATCTTTGTAGGGATTTTTTTTTAGAAAAAAGTGTCTGCTTGCAGAAAGTCAGCAAACATTAAAATCACATAAAATTGAACTCAGATATTTAAATAAAAAAAATTATGAAGAAAATTTTACTAACTATAATCGTATTTGTTTTATTTTCATTTACAGGTTTATTCTCACAAACCACGCTTACATCCGGCGATATTGCATTTATTGCACTAAATTCTGATGGTACACATGATAAATTATCAATTTTACTACTGACAAAGGCTACAGCATGTGACTCTGTTACAAATCCAAAAGATGTCGATACAGATGGTGACGGAACTTTTGATAGTCTGGACCCCGATGACGATAACGATGGTGTTCCTGATATATCGGATATCAGTCCGCTTGATCCGCAGGTTTGCGCGGATATGGATGGCGACGGTTGCGATGACTGTTCCCAGAACCCTACCTCTGTCGTCACCCCCAACAGCCCGGCTTGGCCATTGTATACACCAAATTCTATTAATGATGGAACCGATACAGATGGAGATGGCATATG
>JBDRPR010000574.1:0-6088 GCA_043826845.1 Bacteroidota bacterium | reverse complement strand
ATAAGGTCTTATAGTTTTGTCGGTCAGTAGTGAAAAAAAATATAATTTTCTTATAAAAAATTAGTTAATTATCATATTTTTGCATTATGATGAATCAAAAAGACATAGAAAGAATACTGAAAAATCTGAAACCAATATTAGCTGACCGGTTTTAAGTTGATAGGATTGGTTATTTTGGTTCATACTCACGAAATGAACAGTCAGAAAAATCTGATATTGACATTCTGGTCGATTTGCATAAACCTATTGGTTGGGATTTTTTTGATTTACAGGAATTTCTCGAAAAAGAACTGAAAATAAAAGTAGATTTGGTATCAATAAGGGCATTGAAGGAGCAGTTAAAAGAATCAATATTAAATCAGGTTAGATTTGTATGAATAAGCCGACTCGACAGTTTCATTTTTACTTAGAGGATATTTTTGTGTCAATGTCAAGAATTATTGAATATACTAAAGATATTGATTTCAATACTTTCAAACATGAACAGATTGTTGTTGATGCTGTTATCAGAAATTTTTAAATTATTGGAGAAGCTGCAAAAAACAGCCCTAAAGAAATCAAAAAAAAACATCCTGAAATTCCCTGGAAAAAAATGTATAGTTTAAGAAACCTGATTTCTCATGTATATTTTGGAGTTGATTTCGAGATGATATGGGAAATCGCAACTGTAAATTTGCCTGAGAATATTAAAGAGTTACAACTGATAATAGATATCGAAAAATAATCCTGTACGAATATTTCCTGATCAAACTTTTAACGCTGATTCTGCAAAATAATTATTTCTTGACAAATTAAGTGAATTTGCATATTATTGAACCTTTGGTGAAAAAAAAAGTTAATAACTATATGAAAATATGAATTAGTTTCAAAATAGCATTAAATTTTTATGTATTTTTGTAACTAATTTTAAAATCTTAATATTATGTTTAAATTTTATTCAGAAAAAGGTGCAAAAGAAATGATTGAATTTAACAATCCATTGACTGGACAGATGTTTTTTTTTAAAGCATCTGATTCTAATCGTTATAAACTGATTGATATTGTTAGCCATAAGTCTGGTTATAACAATGGATATTATGTAGTTTTCGTCTCAGAAAAAGACCATTATTGTCAGTCCTTTGATTTTAACAAATTGAATAATAGTATTTGTAAAATTGATTTTGAGCAAATTGAAGTTATATAATTTTTTTATGATGTAATATAAAAACTTTCGTATATTTGCTATTGTTAAAATATTAAAAAAAAATATAAAATGACATAAAAAAAAACATTTAATATTTAAGAAGCGTTAGCTTTTATTCTTGCTTTAGAAATCTCGCAAATTTTTTACGCAACAGGAATAATAGGTAAAACGCTCACGTTACGGCGTGGGCTGAACTTATTTGTTGCGTGGGTTTGCGAGAACCTCTAAGGCGAATTGAGTTACAGTTCCACGCTTCTTTCATTTATAAACGCTACTGTCGGGGCTGCTGTGGCAAACAAAATCAAATTCATCATGAAAAATTTTAAAATTATTATGACAGTTGCTTTTGCAGTTGCAATTTTTTCAAGTTGTCAAAAAGAGCCTTCTGCAAATTTCACGGCAAGTAAGACAACAGCTGGCATTAATGAAAGTATCACATTTTCAAATTCAACTTCTGATGGTGATAGTTACGAGTGGACTTTTGGCGATGGAGTAAGCTCTACTGCAGAAAATCCTACCCATTCTTATGCTACAGAAGGCAATTTTAATGTCACATTAACGGCTTTTTCAAAAAATGGAAAAAAAGATGACAACATTTCTCTTTCAATGACTGTTAAAGACACTAAACTCAATATATTGGTTGAGGATGTTGATGATCCTGGATACTATGTTGAGGGTATAGAAGTTGAGGTTTATACTTCTTTTACAGATTGGACTGATTTAACAAACGCAGTAGGAACGGGAACAACAGATGTAAACGGAATTATTTTATTTACAAAATGTCAGCCTATTAATTATTTCATTAGTGTTTTTGATTATGATGCATATAGTGACTGGTATGATAATGATAATTTGGGAGTGTCAGATCAAGAATGGATCACAACTGGTAACTTGACTTTTGGAGTAACTAATTATTTTACAGCTTATGTTGAATATGATTCGACTATGAAGAAATATATATTGGTCAAAATTGAAAAAGGAAATGCTTTGGATAATTTCACCATGATTAAATAGTTTTGCTTTAAGCAAAATAAATAAATTCAATTCTGCGTAGGCAGTATTGAATTTAGTGATATTTCGTTTACTGATAGACATGATACTTGTCCATAAAAAATTATTGAGAATGTCAAAACCTTGTAGTTTTTGTAATAAAGTTTGTATTTATTATTTAGTGGAATTTATATAGTTAAAAAAAAATGATTTAACCTTAAATAAATTGAATATGAAAACAAATTTTCTAATATTAATGGCTTTCGTTTTTTTTACATTTTATTCTTTTGCACAAACTAATACGTGGACAAAAGATGACCGAACAAATATTTATAATGATTGCATGGGTTTTATTGGTAAATACCCCAATTTGACCATTGAACAAAAGAAAAGTATTTCAATGTGTTATCTTAATGAAATTGAGAAACAATATAGTAAACAAGAATATCAAAATAAAATTGATGTAGAAATAGAAATGATTAGAGAGACTACATTAATACTTTGTTCAAAAAACCTTGGAATAGAATTACTTGAACAGAAGAAAGAAGAACCCAGGGTCGAACTTACAAAAGAAGAAGGAAATATAGAATTGGCTGCAACTAAAGAAAATATTACAGGACACTGGAAAGATGAAAATAGTGAATTTTGGCTTTTTGAAACAGGCGATTATAAAATGCAATATTATGACGGAAAAAGAGCAAGAGGAACTTGGAAAATATACAATAATCAACTTTCCTTAAGTAAACAAAAATTTTTAAGTAAAAGCGAAAAATCATTTAAAATATTACTTTTCACAAAAGACAAATTCGTTTATCAATCAATAAAAAGAAAAGAGGATACTTACACTGCAACAAAGGTTAAATAATACTATGCTTTAAATCTGCATAATATCATGTGGGCTGGCAAAAATAAATGAAAAATATTATTCATTTCTTCTTTTTATAAAACAAAACCCCTGCTCTGTGTATGTGCTCCAGAAGTTCTGAATTTTTAATATGATGGAAAAGAGAAAGGTCAAAAATATAAGGAAGTAGCAAATCGTCAAGTTTTATTGAAATCTGATTCAGTTTATTAAGATTTAACTCTTCTCCTTTCAGGGTAATATCAATATCTGAACCAGGTCTGAAATTTTTTTTAGCTCTTGAACCATATAGAACTGCTTCATTTATTTCAGGAAATTCTGAAAATACTTTTCGAATTTTTTTGATAATATCTTCTTTTAGTCCGAATTTCATGCCTGTATTTTTAACTATATCAGACTTTTCATCGATATATGTAAATCCCTGAACATAAATATGTATGAAGTTAATATTGCTGTTACAATTTCATTTGCAGTTTCTTCATTATAAGTATGAGAAGATCTTGTCCTGCTATCAATCATTTTCATCCATCCTTCACCATCTGTAATTAAACCCCTGTTAAATGCCATGCGAAATGCATCACGGCTTCCCTGAATGCCTGTATGTCCCTGAAATTCGTAATAGTCTTTTATTACATTCCATGATAATTCAAAATTATACTCAAATGCCTGTACCAATCCCTGTTTTTCAAGTTCATTAAGTTGATTTCCTTTAACAATGAACTTTTCAAGCTGTGAAAGTGCTTTATTAAAATTGGTAAATCTTTGTTTCCAACGTACATCCTCATTCATAATCAAACAATTGGTTTTTAAATAATATTATTTTTCTGTAATTTTTGTTTCTGTCTGCAAATATATGCAAATTTAATAGTTTATCTGATTAATAAAATGAAAAGCTTATATATCAGGACTATTTATATTTTTTATAAACTAAATTTCCTGTATCAGGATACTATAAACCTTTCTTTTGGAATAGTATCATTTAAATCCGGGTTATAAGTAAAACGATTTATCAGGAAACTATTTCAGATTTGCATCAAAATAATCAGATACTTTCTGCATCAGGTGAATTCTGTCATACCCGAAAACATTATGCTCGGCTGTCGGATAAACGAAAAAGTCAACCTGTTTGTTATTTTTTATACAATTTTCAATAAAGTCCAGACTATGTTGAAGTACAACAGTATTATCAATGTAACCATGAATTATTAATAATTTTCCTTTAAGATCATCCGTTTTTGTTGTAAGACACGCATTTTCATAGCCCTGAGGATTTTCGACAGGCATATCCATATATCTTTCTCCGTACATGACTTCATAATATTTCCAATCCATAACAGGACCTCCGGCAACACCAACTTTAAATATATCTGAATGTTTAAGCATTAATGATGTAGTCAAAAAGCCTCCGTAACTCCAGCCATGAACGCCGATTTTGGAAGTATCAACATATCCTAAACCTTTAAGAACTTCAACTGCTTTTAACTGATCCCTTAATTCAATATCTCCCAGATTGCGATGAATACAACTTTCAAATTCGAAACCCCGGTTTGAAGATCCTCTGTTATCAATTGTAATCATAACATAACCATTTTGTGCCATATAGAATTCCCATAATCTCGCACCTCCCTGCCATGAATTTGTAACCAATTGGGCATGGGGACCACCATAGACATAAATAATTGCCGGATATTTTTTATTCGGATCAAAATCCAGTGGTTTTATAAGTCGATAATATAAATCAGTTTGATTATCATCGGCTTTTATTGACCCTATTTTTAATTCTCCCAAAGAATAGTCAATCAATGGATTTTTTGATTTCAAAAGACTTTTTACATTATCACCACTTGAATCAATTATATCAAATACTTTGGCATCTTTAGTACTATTATAATTGTCGATTAAGAAATTTCCAGTCGGAGATAAAGTTGCATTATGAGTTCCTGCAACAGATGTTAATCTTGTTATTTTTCCGGTTTCAATATCAATTTTATACCCATGATTTTCCAGAGGACTTTCTTTGGTTGACATAAAAAATAAATTTTTTCCTTCTGAATCAAAACCAAGAACTTCAGTGACAACCCATTCTCCTTTTGTTAATTGTTTTTTAAGCCCATCTTTTATTGAATATAAATAAAGATGATCCCAGCCGTCTCTTTCGCTTTTCCAAATAAAAAGATCAGGATTCCCTGGCAGGAAGAGCGCAGGAATTTCAGGTTCAACATATCTGAAATTTTCTTCTTCAAATATGGTTTTTATAAAATTCCCGGTTTTGATATCATATTGGTTGAATTTTAAATAATTTTGTTCCCTGTTGAGTACGGCAATAAATATATATTGTTCATCCTGACTCCATGAAATATTTGTAAGGTATTGTTCAACCGGTTCACCCGTTTGAAGTACTGTAGTTTTTCCTGTTTGAATGTCATAAACACAGGTTTTTACTTCTTCACTTTTCATTCCGGCCATAGGGTATTTTATATTTTTAATTTCTGCAATACGTTTGGTCATATCTACGAGCGGATAATCCGTAACCATCGTTTCATCTTTTTTGTAAAATGCCAGATAATTGCCTTTAGGTGACCAGAATATTCCGTCACTAATTCCAAATTCATTTCTGTGAACAGTCTGACCATTTACAATTCCTTTATCTTTGTCGGAAGTTACAGGAGTAATTTTTTTATCCCCATGAATTATATATAGGTTATTATCAATAGTATAGGCAACTTTTTTATTTTCATGACAATATTCCGGATTTTCTGCTTTCTCATCAACCAAAATATTTAAAATTATTTTTTTGCTTTTACAATCATAATTAACAAGATTTTTTCCTGATTGAAATTGAATAGTATTGTCGTCAACCCATAAATGCGCCGGAAAATATTTTACTGTATCAATACCATTTAATGATAAAATTGAATTTAAGTCGGATGAGCTTAATATTTTTTTCTCCTGCTTTGATAAAGGAGTGGATTGAAATAAGTTGCCATCTTTTAAAAATTTATAATTATAAGTCTTTCATCTCAATTTAAACTGCTGAATATATTAAGGATATA
>JBDRPR010000573.1:0-4716 GCA_043826845.1 Bacteroidota bacterium | reverse complement strand
ATGGAATTGAAATTAGAATCAGGTTTATATGAATTAGTCTGGTATATACACTTTTAATCGTACCAGAATGGAATTGAAATGTTGTTTTTCGTCCTAAAACACGAGGCGAATTACTTGCTTTTAATCGTACCAGAATGGAATTGAAATTATTAATTCTATTTTAGAAATAAATGTAAATAATTCTTTTAATCGTACCAGAATGGAATTGAATCCTGACCAAAGGCATAAGCGTAGGGGATGTGTGGGTCAGGATCGCGAACAAGGAGCAGGATAGTGTGGAAGAGTGAGCAAATACCAGATGAGTAGATTTTTAATTTCTGATTACTATAATGGATAAATAATTATATAGACTTTACATAAACCAACTTGTTGTCACCGATATCATAAAAATCAGGATATGTGTGCATTAAATCATAATTATTTTTTATATAGAAATTTCTGGTTGGTTCATAGATTTCTTTTGATGAGGTTTCGATATAAATGGCTTTTCCTCTCAGGGATTTTACAATTTCTTCGCATTTTTCCAACAGAATTTTTCCTAATCCCTTCCCTCTGAATTTTTCATGACAGGCTATCCAATATAAATCATAGCTGACAAGGGTACATGGGATCAGACCGAAACATACATATGCAACAGTTTCATTATTAATTTCAGCAAAAACAAATTTATAGCCTGCAGATTCCCCTTTTTCATTTGTTTCAACAACAATGTCAACAGCTACATCAATTTCATCATTGCGAAAAAATCCGGTTGAAGCAACAATATTTCTAATATTAATAATGTCCTCTTTAAGAACATTTGTACGAAGTTTAATCTCATCAGTGATCATAATACGGCATCTTCAATAATACGTTCAATTACCTGAGTGAATTCAAGTCCTGTTTTTTTGCAGGCAGCATAAAAACCTGCATCAGGAGATATACACGGATTTGGATTTATTTCAAGAATGTACGGTCTGTTGTTTTTATCTACCCTGAAATCAACACGTACATATCCTTTAAGATTAAAAACATGCCAGCATTTCAGACATATTTCTTCCAGATTTTTTATCAATGGTTTATCAGAGTCTTTAAATTCAAAAGTGCGAACAGTGTTATGATATTCAAAGGATGATTCATCCCACTTTGCTTCATAGCTTATAATTTTTGGTTTTTCACCTGTGTAATTATTAAAAATAATTTCGGCAGGAAATAAAACCTGAGCTCCTGTTTTACCACCAAGAACAGAAATATTAAATTCTCTGCCCTCTATATATTCTTCAATAAAATAGTTATCTCCCCATATTTGAGAGAAATGTTCAAGAATTTCAGGATTATTACTATAAAAAACATTTTTATCGGAAATACCTATTGAGGCATCTTCGTTACATGACTTTGCAATATATCTTTTTTCGGAAGATAGCTTTGTTTTTACCGGTGCAGAATGCCATTCGGGAGTAGCAAGATTATTTGCAAACAATATCTTTTTTGTAAGAACTTTGTTGGTTGTTAAAAACATCCCATCTGCAGGACAACCTGTGAAAGGAATTTTCATTACTTCGAGTAAAGAAGGAATAAAATGAATAATTCCTCCATTATTGTTCAGACTTTCAACCAGATTAAAAATAAGTTCAGGTTTGTTATTCTTGTATTTTTCATAAAAAAGGTTTAAATTCAGGTCAATAAATTCTCTTTCGCATTCATAACCAAGACCTATAAGAGCTTTTTCGACAACTGCAGCCTGATCAATGACATCAATTTCATCAGGAGTTGGATTCTCAGAAATACGATTTATAAGAATTATAATTTTTTGCATTTTCTTATTTTTTTAATTGCCGATTCCATGATCCATCCAATTAATTGAGAATATGAATATCCTTGGATTCTGCTCATTATACATAAATCTGAATGAGTAGGATTTAATCCGGCAAGGGGATTAACTTCAACAAAATTTGCAATTCCTGCCGAGTCATAACGGACATCCACTCTGCCACCATCTTCGGCTCCGATTGCAATCCATGCATCCAATGCAACTTTTTCACATTCTCTTGCAATTTTCCCTTCAATTATATTGTAAGTTACACGATCAAGATATTGATCTTTGTTTGTATAGGAATATACATTTTTTTCAGCCTTACTATTCAGAACAATTTCCATAACACCCACACAACGGGCATTTTCGCCTGTTCCAATTATGCCTACTGTAAATTCCCTTCCACTCAAGTATTTTTCAATTAGGACAGGCTGATGAAATTTTTCAAGCAGATAGCTACAAACCTCAATGAGTTCCTGTTTATTATTGATAAGTGATTTATCAGTTATTCCTTTGCCGGTACCTTCGGCAACGGGTTTTGCAAAAAGCGGAAACTCAAGATTTATTTTCTCGACATCAGTAATATTCTTAACAACAAAAAAATCGGGAGTGGGGATATTATAATATCTGAGAACTTTTTTAATCATTCCCTTATGCAGGGAAAGTGCAAGTACAAGAGGATCAGAAAAAACATAAGGAATATTAAATGCATCAAGCAGGCATGGGACTTGTGATTCTCTGCCAATACCATACAATCCTTCACAAATATTAAAAACAATATCCCATTTTTTTCCTATTGACAATTCAGAAACCAGATTTTTGATATTTCCTATTCTTTCTGTCTGATATCCGAGTTCAATTAAAGCATTTTCTATGCCTATTATTGTATCTTCCTTATCAAATTCTGCAGTTTCTTCTTCTGAAAATCCCATTTTCAGATATTCATCACGCAGATCGTACGTCAATCCGATTTTAATTTTTTCCATTATTTATCAGATAGAGAGCTTATTATTCTAAATTATTCGTGATCAGGGAAATTATAAGTATTTCCTTCGTAGTTAGTCAGTAATAATTCACCCTTTTTAGTTTCAGTACAATAATTTGGCAGTAAAGGTATTTTCCCTCCGCCACCAGGAGCATCAATAACATAGTGAGGTACAGCGTAACCCGAAGTATGACCTCTCAGATTTTTTATAATATTTAGTCCTGCTTCAACCGGTGTTCTAAAGTGTGAAGATCCCGGAATCAAATCGCACTGATATAAATAATATGGGCGAACTCTTACTTTAAGAAGTTCATGTGTTAGTTTTTTATAAACTGCAGGGTCATCATTAATCCCTTTCAATAAAACTGATTGACTTCCGAGTGGAATACCTGCATCTGCCAGACGATTACATGCCAATCTGGTTTCAGATGTTAATTCATCGGGGTGTGTAAAATGAATACTAATAAATAAAGGGTGAAATTTTTTCAACATTTTCACTAATGAAGGAGTAATTCTTTGTGGTAAAACAACAGGAACTTTAGTGCCGATACGTATTATTTCTACATGTTCAATTTTTCTAAGTCTGGTAAGAATATATTCCAGTCTGCTGTCTGACATTGTCAGTGGATCGCCACCAGAAAGCAAAACATCCCTTATTTCTTTATGATTTGATATATAATCGAGTGCAATATCGAGATCATTTTTTCTTACTGTATGCTTTTTTGTTTTTGCAACCATGTGTGTACGAGTGCAGTATCTGCAATATGATGAGCAAAAACTGGTAACCAGGAATAGCACACGGTCAGGATAACGATGAACAATGTGATTTACAGGACTATCTCCATGTTCGCATAAAGGATCTGCAATTTCTACAGGAGAAACAGTCAGTTCCTGAACAACAGGAACCATAGTCCTTCTTATCGCCTGTTTTGAATCATTACTATCCATTAAACTGGAATAATATGGCGTAATACGAACAGGTAAATTATACGCATTGTTTGTGAATAACACTTCATCATCGGAAAGATTCAGAAATTGTTGTAATTGAGAAACAGAGCTAAAACTGTTCTGAATTTGCCATTGCCAACTATTCCATTCTTTTAATGATACGTCTGGATAATACTCTTGAATAAATGCTAATGTTTTCGGATTAATGTTTTGAATTGCCGAATGATCGTCCTTTATAGACGGGGGATCATCGAAAAGGTTATCTGATTCTTCAGTCCTTTTTTTGTGGTCAATAAGTTCTCCTATTGCCACAGTTTTTGGTTTTAAACACATTGTTTTCATCTGTCAGTATGAACAAAAATTAAATTATGTTATAAACTGCTGAAATTTTGATTGTTTTAAGGTTAATATTGATTAAAAAAATCGTAGTAATATTATGACATTTTAATACGAATTATCTCGTTTTAAAAAAAAATTATCAACTTTTTAAACATGTAATTGATGATATTTTATTTTTTTTAAATATCACATAAATAGAATAATAGATGCAAAATTATTAACAAGCGGATTTTTTTTTTAACATATTTAAAATCAAGCTATGAATAAATAGACGGAAATTTACTTTTAATTTTTAATTATTTATGGATTATTTAATTCACAGTATTGGGTTGATATTTTTCTATGAAATATAAAGCACAGAAATTAAGCGCAATAGAAGACGGATTGATTGAAAAAAGATCGTTAATATTTTAAAATCAGACACTTTAGTTTTCTTGCAAACACTATTTATGCAAATGAAGTTTTAATATTGTCTGAGATAAATATCTTTTCATCATATAATAATTAACATTTCTCACTTCGTAAGTTTTGGTATACAGTCATTGGTATATACTATTTTGTATTTAACGTTAAAGTATTAATGCTTAATAATATTTGAGTACTCAAAAAAAATATTTTACTTTGAAAATATAAATATACAAATTTTAGGATA
>JBDRPR010000572.1:0-7557 GCA_043826845.1 Bacteroidota bacterium | reverse complement strand
AATCCTAAACGGCCATCTTAAAACCACCATTCCTGTAACATCAGAAAAAACTTTAATAAATACGAGCGGATGGGCAAAGGGAACGTATGTTTGTAATCTGGTTATTGATGGAAAACTGGTGAGGAGTGAGATAATGGTTTTGAAATAATCTTTGGACAGACAGCAAGGTGCAGAGCACCAAAATATCAGTAAAAAGAAATCAGTATATGAGACAAAAGGTGTAGCGCACCGCACTATAAAAAAACGAATAACTTATACTTCTTTAAAGGATAATTTACTAATCATTAAAAAGTTTATTTTCTTTCAGTTTAATTATTTCCCCGTATTTTCCCAGTGATTTCAAATCAATCGATTTTTTGTTGCCAACAATACAAATCACCATAGGTTTTTCTTTTATGTTTTCAGCATAGAAGTCGGTAATATTTTTGAAACTTATTTTTTCATATCGCTTGATTTTATATTTTGCCGGATCCTCAGCATAACCTTTTAATTTCCAGTTCAAAATAGTCTGACTTAAGTCCCTCATATCAGGTCTGTTGGAAAGCGCCGACTGAACAAGATAAGGTTTTATCATTTCAATTCTTTCAGATTTTTCGGGCATCTTTCGCACAAGTCCGACAAAAACATCTATAGCTTCATTGGTTTTGTCAGCCTGAGTGCCGATATATCCTATAAAACTGTTGTTTTTCCCTGGGATTTGAGGAGTACGATAATATGCTCCTGCCGAATATGCCATTGATCTGTATTCCCTTATTTCCTGCAACACAAGACCGGAAAATCCTCCACCGAAATAAAGATTAAAAGCATCAATTTCCGGTTCTTTTTTAATAGAGTACTCAGTTCCATTCATGAAAAAGAATATTTTACTTTGTAAAGCTTTGGGTTTATCCACGAAATATATTAAATTTTCCTTGTATTCTTCAGGATTATATACGATTGGAGAATCTCCCGTTTCATATTTTTTATTGAATGTCATGTTGGGCTTTATAATTTTGTAAAATGTATCAATATCTTTCACACAAGCATGAATCTCAAGTTTATAATTGGTCGCTTTTAAAAAGGTAGAAGTCAGACTGTCGGTATTTAGTTTTTTGATTTCGCTTAATGTCAACCTGTCCAGATAATCACTTTTATCTGCAAATCTTACATAATCGAACAGTGCATCAGCAATATTATCAGGCTCCGATTTTTCCATTTTTCTTCCGGCTTTTTCTCCTTCAACAATCAAGTCAAGTTTTTCAGGATTTAGTTTTGGTTTATTAAGCAATTCGGTAACTAATTCTATTGCCTTGCCGATATTCTTTTCAGGTCCGTCAATTTCTATTTCCAAATAGCTCTGATCACTGCTTATTGAATAACTGCAACCAATTTTACTAAATTCTTTTTTAAAATCATTTACCTCAAAAGTTTCTGTTCCTGAGTAATTCATTATGTCTGCAGCATATTTCAGCAGAGGTAATTTTTCATAACCAATTCCATATTTTAGTGTTACAGAAAAAATATCATTTTTACTGTTGGGTACAATATATATACTGCAGTTTTTATTAAGTTCTTTTGTTTTAATATCTTTATCAAATTCAATAAAATTTCTTACCGGATCTTTTGATTTTATCTGATCAAATTCTTTAGTGAATTTTGATTTTGCATTTGTATTGGCTAAAAGAGGTTCATATCCCGGTTTTTCAATTTTCTGTTTTTTAGGAAATCCCATTTTTGAATAGAATGCCAGAAAATTCTGTCCATAATATTTATTTGCAACCCTAATTACATCCTCTTTTGTAATTTTTTGAATTTTTTCAGGATAATTTAGAACTTCGGTCATAGACATATTTTTTCCAAACGCATCTGCAAGTATATTTGCCTTATATTCATTTGATTCAAAAGAAAGTTGATAGTTTTTATATAATTCCATTTTGATGGCATCTATCAACCAGTCATCAAAATTTCCTTTTTTCAGATTTTCAATTTCATCTAAAACCAGTTTTTCTGCATCTTCAAGTTTTTGTCCCAGAATTTTCGGAACAATCAGAACAATCGTACATCCATAATCGTTATATGTCATCGGAAGTAATTGTGCAGCCATAAGTAAATTGTCCAGAGACAGTCTGTCGATTAATCCGGTCTGATTCTGATTCGATAAAATTCCGTTGCATACCTCCATTGCAACTTCATCATCATGACCATTGGCTGGTGTTCTGAAGCCTAAAAACCCGAGTTTTATAGGACTCATCTTTCTCTCTATAAGTTCCCTTCCGTTAAATTCTGTTTCTTCATATTTTTTTGCTTCAGGAATATCTCCTCTTCTCCAAATACCAAATTTTTTCTCAATTAATGGTTTTACTTCATCTGTGTTAAAATCACCTACAAGTATCAACGACATATTATTTGCCACATAATATGTTTTATAGAATTCAAACATTTTTGTCAGCGAAGGATTCTTAAGGTCATCAATTGTCCCTATCAAAGTTTGCTGTCCATAGGGATGTTTTTTATAAAAATTTTTGTTAAATTCTTCCAGTATCGGAAAAATGAACATGTCATTGTACAGATTTTTTTCCTCGTAAACTACTTCAAGTTCTGCCTGAAATGAACGAAACACAGGATTGATAAATCTTTGACTGTACAATTCAAGCCATTTTTCTATCTGATTTGGAGGGAAAGCATTATAATACATAGTCATATCCTCTCCGGTTCCTGCATTAAGGTTTGTACCACCAATACTTTTGATGAGATTACTTGTTTCGTTAGGTATTGCATAATCAGATGCTTTTAAGGATTCTTCGTTTATTTGTGTCTGAATTTCTTTGCGTTTTTCAGGGTCTTCAGTTTGTCCTAACTGGTCATATAATGAAAAAATCTTTTCGATTATTGGCTTTTCTTTTTCCCAGTCGGTTGTTCCCAACTCCTGAGTCCCTTTGAATAACATATGCTCTTGATAATGCGCCATCCCGGTTGCATCAACAGGATCGTTTTTTCCGCCAGCACGAACAGCAACTACTCCAAAAACTTCAGGCTTACTGTGATCTTCATGAAGAATTATTGTAAGACCATTTTTTAATTTGTATTCTTCAATTTTAATGTCCTGCCCAAGTAATTTACTGTGAACAAGAACAATAAACAGGAATGAGAAAAAGAAAATAACTTGTGAACTTTTCATGATTTTTTTTTTAAAAGTAAAATATAGTTCAATTGACGTTTAAAGATATAAAATGTTACAGAAATATGAATATAAAAATTCTTATCCAAACTTTTCAACAAATGAAAAATGAAGCTTATCAATTATTATTTTTACAGTATAAAGCTTCATTGCTGTTTTACAAATTTTTTTAAGCCAAAGTTTATTTTATAATGAAACATTTCACGCATTTACATGTCCATACCGAATATTCAATTCTTGACGGAGCTTCAAATATTGATCGATTAATTTTGAAAGTTAAAAACTCCGGTATGAAATCCATCGCTATTACAGATCATGGAAATATGTTCGGAGTGAAACTATTTCACAAAATAGCCAGAAGCAAAGGGATAAAACCAATAATTGGCTGTGAGGTTTATGTTGCGAGAGGAAAACGAACTGACAGATCCGATAAAAATGACAGAGGACATCACCTGATTATACTGGCAAAGAATGAAACAGGATATCATAATCTTATTAAATTAGTTTCATATGGATATACAGAGGGTTTTTATTACAATCCGCGAATTGATAAAGAATTGCTGGAAAAATACAAAGAGGGATTAATTGTGAGCTCTGCTTGTATAGGTGGTGAAGTTCAACAAGCAATTTTAAACAAAAACCCGGAAAAGGCTA
Source organism: Bacteroidota bacterium (assembly GCA_043826845.1). Lineage (GTDB taxonomy): Bacteria > Bacteroidota > Bacteroidia > Bacteroidales > CAYTAU01 > JBDRPR01. The sequence goes on along the minus strand of JBDRPR010000572.1, from coordinate 3,746 downwards.
AAGAAGTCATATTATATTTTAAAAAGATTTTTGGTGATGACTATTATCTTGAAATACAAAGACATTTTTCAGGAGTTGAAAAAATAGATGCAGATGTTTATCAAAGACAGCAAATAGTAAGTGAACAGTTTATTAAATTATCAAAAGAATTAGGTGTTAAAATTATCGCCACAAATGATATCCATTTTGTTGATTCTGATGATGCTGAATCACATGACAGGCTTATTTGCATAAATACTGGTAAAAATGTTAATGATCCCGACAGGCTTCAGTACACCAAGCAGGAATATCTGAAGACTCCTGAAGAAATGTATGAATTGTTTGCAGATTATGAGGAAGCATTAACTAACACATCTGAGGTTGAAAAGAAAATTGAGAATTATGAATTGGATCACGATCCGGTTATGCCCGATTTTCCTTTACCTGAAGAATTTAATGATGCTGATGAATATCTGAAACATCTTACCTACATGGGTGCAGAAATAAGATATAAAAATTTATCTGAAGATATCAGAAACAGAATTGACTTTGAATTGGAAACTGTAAAAAAGATGGGTTATCCCGGTTATTTTTTAATTGTTCAGGATTTTATCAGTGCTGCCAGAAAGATGGGTGTATCAGTTGGTCCCGGCAGGGGAAGTGCTGCAGGTTCTGTTGTTGCATATTGTTTGAAAATAACCGAAATAGATCCTCTTAAATACAATTTGCTGTTTGAAAGATTTTTAAATCCCGACAGGGTCTCAATGCCTGATATTGACATTGATTTTGATGAGGATGGAAGGGATGAAGTTTTAAAATATGTTGTCAAAAAATACGGTGAAAAAAAAGTTGCACAGATTATTACTTTCGGGAAAATGGCTCCGAGAATGGCAATCAGAGATGTTGCAAGAGTTCAGCAGTTACCGCTTAATGAGGCTGATAAAATTGCAAAACTGGTGCCTGAAAGACCGGGAACAGATTTTCTGAAAGCATATCAGGAAGTCCCTGAATTGAGCGATCTCAGAAAAAACGGCCTGCCTGAAATTGCATCCGTTCTGAAACACGCTGAAAAACTTGAAGGAACAGTTAGAAATGTAGGAATTCATGCATGTGGTGTAATTATTGGTAAAAATAATTTGGAAGAACATATTCCGATATGCACATCAAAGGAATCCACATTAATTGTTACTCAATATGAAGGAAAATATATTGAGGATGCAGGAATGCTGAAAATGGATTTTTTAGGTCTTAAAACTTTATCAATTATTAAAGATGCTCTTCAAAATATAAAAATGTCAACCGGTTTGGATGATAATATTGATGAGATTCCGCTTGATGATAAAAAAACATATGAATTGTACAGTCGTGGTGATACAACGAGTGTTTTTCAGTTTGAATCAGAAGGGATGAAAAAGCATCTAAAAGATCTTAAACCAAACCGTTTCGAAGATCTTATTGCAATGAATGCTCTGTACCGTCCTGGACCAATGGAATACATTCCCAGATATATAAGCAGAAAATACGGAAAAGAAAAAATTGAATACGATCTCCCTGAAATGAAGGAATTTCTGGAAGATACTTATGGTATTATTGTTTATCAGGAACAGGTTATGCTTCTTTCTCAAAAGCTTGCCGGTTTCACTAAAGGTGAAGCAGATTCATTGAGGAAAGCTATGGGGAAAAAGATCCCAACTATGATGGAGCAGTTGAAAATTAAATATATTGATGGATGTATAAAGAATGGACATCCTGATGAAAAAGCACAGAAAATATGGCACGATTGCGAAGCATTTGCCGAATATGCTTTTAATAAATCCCACTCAACATGTTATGCTCTGATTTCATATCAAACAGCATGGTTAAAAGCCCATTATCCTGCACATTTTATGGCAGCTGTTTTAAGCAGAAACCTGAATGATATTAAAAAAATCTCCTTTTTTATGGAAGATTGCAGAAGAATGGGAATAGAAGTAGCTGGTCCCGATCTCAATGAAAGTCATTTGAGATTTAATGTCAATAAAAAAGGACAGATAAGATTTGGTCTGGGTGCGGTAAAAGGAGTAGGAGAAGCAGCTGTTAATAATATAATTAGCGAAAAAGAAAATAACGGACCATATCTTGATGTTTTTAATTTTGTTGAAAGAGTTAGTCTGCAGGCAGTTAATAAAAAAACACTTGAGGCTCTCTCAATGGCAGGTGCATTCGATGGAATAGGCAACATTAAAAGACATCAGTTTTTCTTTCCTGATTCAAGCGGACAATCTTTTATTGAAAATCTGATCAGATTCGGAAATAAAATGCAATTAGACCAGGGAACAACGCAACAGTCATTGTTCGGAGGTGTTGAGGCTATTGAAATAAATAAACCGGAAATTCCTGCAGGTATCGAATGGAGCACTTTTGAGGTACTTGAAAAAGAAAAAGAAGTTGTAGGAATGTATATTTCAGCTCATCCTCTGGATGATTTCGCTTTTGATATTAAACATTTTTGCACCAACCAACTATCAGACCTTAATAATCTTAACGAACTTCAAGGAAAACCTGTAGTCGTAGCAGGAATAATTACCGGCTTTGAAGAAAAGACCACTAAAACCGGTTCACGATACTGTACATTTTCAATTGAAGATTATAGTGGAAATTACAGGCATACCTTTTTTTCAAAAGAATTCATGAAATTTAAAAACTTTCTGTCAATAGGATATATGGTCGTAATTCAGGGAAAAGTTCTGCTAAACGAGTGGAAAAAAGACAAAAATGAATTGGAACTGAACATCGATAACATAAGTTTGTTATCTGAAATCAGAGAAAAAATCAGAAATATTATTATAAAAATTCCTATTGATGCCTTAACGGATGAGCTTATCAATGATATTGATTCATATGTCAAAAAAAACAAGGGGAAAACAACACTGAAGTTTTTTGTTGTTAATCATGCCGATAACGTTTCAATTGAGATGTTCTCCAGATCAAATTCTGTTTATGTATCAAACGAATTTATTGGATTTTTGCAAAGAAATACTGATATAGAATATAAAATCATATAAACTTTAAACTTTAAAATTATGGCTATAGAAATTAACGATTCTAACTTTGAAGAAATTGTAATGAAGGCTGATAAGCCGGTAGTAATTGATTTTTGGGCAGAATGGTGTGGACCTTGCCGCATGATCGGCCCTATTGTTGAAGAAATGCATAAGGAATATGCCGGACGAGCTGTCATTGGCAAAGTAGATGTTGATAACTGCCCAAATACTGCATTGAAGTTCGGAATTCGAAATATCCCAACAGTGTTATTTGTGAAAAACGGTGTTGTTGTTGATAAACAGGTTGGAGCTGTTCCGAAAAATATTCTTGAAGGGAAACTTGAAGCAATACTTTAAATTTCAATTTAGATAAAAAAAGGCAACTATTTAGGTGCTTTTAAATTGCTGACTTCGAAGGAGTCAAATATTAATAACCCCTGACAAGTCTGTAGTGAAACGAAAGAGGTAGTCAGGGGCTGATAATAAAAGTGAAATCCTACCCAGAATGGGTTGAATATAAACTTCAAGGATAATATATCAAATGATTTAAAAACCTCCTAAATAATCACAAAAAAAGTTTAATATAAAGGTGTTGTGCACATTGTCCCAATGTAGTCTTGCAGATGGCAGTAGATGAAAATTCCAGATCAAGTCGGGGATGAAAAACTCGATAGCGGATTGTTTGAAACAGATCATTTTATACCAAACCGCCAACAAGATGTATAAAATGATATCTTTTGGCTG
>JBDRPR010000571.1:0-3183 GCA_043826845.1 Bacteroidota bacterium | reverse complement strand
AGACTCCAGATATCAATTGATCCACCATTCTGTAAATGGGAATTTTACAATCAGGCCAATAATCATAGTATTGCAATAATGTCTAACGATGATTGCCACCATTTATTTAACCACCCTTCGATGGGTTACTGCTCCCCGCCTTCCCCCGGGTCGATCTGAGATCGACCCCTACGGCCCAATCCCGGGAGGGTGCGATAAATCCCCACACATAAATTCATTGTAATTCATTTCTCATCATACGTTTACAGCAAATTGGTATTGTTTCCTCATATTTTACTTTTTACGGCTACACCTTTTGGAGCAAAATCGTAATCTTGCCAATATATATTTATTGCTTCTCATTATATATGATGCCGGTAAATTAATATTGAAATGATACAGAAATTGTAAATGAGAGGAACCGCAGGGGTCTATGGCATCGACCCGATATTGTCTTACGGTCCCATAGCCCTTCATTTCATTCCCTTCATATTTTGGGGTCTTAGACAGGACCTTCTGCTAAATAGGCGGGAGTCTCCAATTTTTTTTGGAAAAAATCTTCGACTACCGCCCTACTCGGGCTATTCGGGGTGGTGAGTGTAGCAATAATTTTGTCGAAACCTCGCTCATCCGCAAGGCGTATTCGCGACCCTTCGGGCATGGGATTTCGACCTACCCGTACTTATGGGGAAACAACACAATTATTCGCCAACCCCCGGAGATTCCCCAGCAACAGATATCGGTGGATCAAATAGACTATCTGGTAGTCCATCTAAATATTTAATAAAATCATATTTAATTGTAGTACTTAAGTTTCCGCTGACATATTCTTCAATTTGAAATATTCTTAATGATCCTTCGACTTCTCTATAATCTGAATAGTAAAATGATTGGTTTCCAACAGGTGTTTCATTTTCAGTTTTAACAAGTATATATGTTAGTGTATCAACATAGTACTTGGTAATACTATTGTTAATCGAATTATTGACAATTATCCGAAAACATGTATTGTTTTTCAGATCGACTAATTCATCGTAAATGATTGAGAAATATTTAGAATATTTATCAAGATATTCTCTTTCATAGATGAGGGAGTCTAATAATCGTTTCTTAGCACTTATGGAATCACTAATTATTTTTATTGCGCCATTACTACATTCCCATGATATTGAATCGTTACGCCCCCTAATAATTGTATCTTCTGCAAAATAGTAGCATTCTCTGTATTTTATAGGAAAAGAATGCCAGGCAATTAGGTCGCATTTCATTTGATATTCAATGGATGTCAACTTAGCCTTTTCAATTTTATATTGTAAATTATTATCTTCAATTGTTGGATTAGTAATATCTTCCATCTTTTGCAGGATTAAATAAGGATCTTTTATTTCTGCATTGCAACAAACGGCAATCGCAATTAATAATAGCGAGAATATCATCCTATACATAAATGTCCTCTATGATTTATATTTTTACCAAAACCTTCATTAATATAACTATTTTGCAATCTTTAAGATTGTTTTTATTATTATTATTAAAGAAAAGACCAAACATATTATGCCAGTGTAGAAAACTCTCATTTTATTCGAGATATTTATATATTTATTATTATTATATTGTTGCTTGATTCCATGTTTTATTATAATGATTCCTATAATTATAGGAAATATAATTAATATTGCAAGCGTTACATTATTACTCAGAAGATCTGTTTTCAATATGGATTCCATAGCACTCCTGTGGACGGGGCAGACAGCCTTCGTCTGCCCCGTCCTTTTATATATTATATCCCATTCCATCTAATATTGCAATTATAATTTGTCGAAACCTCGCTCTACGTCCTACATTCTTCCCTTCCTTTGTCAGGGTCTACGACAGGGTCTACGAAGCGATCTAAAGGCAAGGGTTTGACCTACCAGGACTAAATCGAATACACACAATTACATTTTCGCTACCAATTCAATAGTAATTCTATATCCCCCCTTAATATAGAGGATAATTATGTACGCTATATTAACAGGGATCTATTCGATAAACAGTAGCCTCTGCTGTCGGCCCCATTTCTTATATCCGGTGGTTTTTCAAACGTACTGGTCTTACCGTAGGGGTCGATCTAAGATCGACCCGAGGGCTGATTTTAAATCAGCCCCTACGCAAATCTCAAACATTTCCGCAAGCCTGAGTAGGTCGAAACCCCGGCGGTTTCGACATTTTTTATTTATCAATTTTAATATCTCCGTGCCCATTATTCATATAATAGATAGTATTTTAATGATCGTCAATTTGTTTTAGGGCAGATGAATTTTGTCGAAACCTCGCTCTTCGCCCTTAGTTCTTCCCTTCCTTTGTCAGGGTCTAGGACAGGGCTCTCTAATCTACAAGGCTCAGGGTCTGTAAAAGGATCTTTGGAAGTAAATTTCGGACTACTGTTTTAATTGGCGTCGATGATGTTGCCGATACCGGTTACGACTATATTCATGCTCGGTCGTCCCTTGTAATATACCGAACCTGTTCCCGTTAAATTAATTGATAAATAATCGGAAACATAGACTTGTGAGTTACCCGTGCCGCTCAGAATGATACTGGTTGTATCTGTGATCAGATCAAATCCGGACATATTTCCGGTCCCGGAATGGATGCAATGATGTCTGGCCGCTGTTCCACTCGGGATAACATTTCCGATTCCGGTCAGGATTGAATTAAACTGATCGACATTAAGAGTTAAAATAATATTGCCAATTCCGGTCAAATTTGCTTCAACCGAGGATTCTTCGATTGCATTGGTCGAGATAATATTGCCAATTCCGGACAGCGTGACGCTTTCCAGATCTGTCATTGCCAATTCGACAGTCAGGTCATAATTGGAAATGTTGGCATCCGGCATGGGACTAATTGTTAATATGCCATGATCGACTTCATATTCCAAATGTTCCAATATATTGTCATCAACCGTAATTGAAACAGCCTGGCTGGCTCCCATGGTGATTTCAACTGTTCCGAACGCAGCCATAATAACGGAATTAAAGGCTGGCAGAGAGGGAGCCGTGGTAATTAAGGTGCCGGAGCCGTTAATTGTATTCGTTGAGGCCGGATTGGAATCATCCTGGCACGATAAGCTGATAAATATGGGTATAACAAATAATATTACAATAAATTTTCGCATCCTGAACTCTCTTCAAAAGGGTGGCGGTGAACATTTATATTCAA
>JBDRPR010000570.1:0-6791 GCA_043826845.1 Bacteroidota bacterium | reverse complement strand
ATCAATACCTGCACTTGCAATTTTTCCGCTATTAAGAGCTTCAATCAAATCCTCTTCATTAATCAAATCACCTTTGGACACATTAATAAGAATTACTCCATCTTTCATCAGATTAATCTGTTCTTTGTTGATAATTGGTTTCTTATCAAAAGGTAAAGGCAAATGTAGTGTAACAAAATCGCTATTTTTCAAAACTTTTTCTAAACTAATTGTCTGTATTGATATATAAATATCCTGATAATTTGGTATCAAAAGTTTTAAATTCGCGTCTGCCACGAAAGGATCGGACGCAATTACATTCATTCCTAATCCCAGAGCTCTTTTTGCAACCTCCTGTCCCACTCTGCCAAAACCTATAATACCAATAGTTTTATTATACAACTCAATACCTTGATTGTATTTTTCTTTTAAATCATGAAAATTATGCCCCTGAGGAAAATTTCTGTTTGAATCATACAATTTTCGGCTCAATGAAAAAATATGTGCAAATGCAAGTTCAGCCACTGAAGGAGCAGAATCCATAGGCGTATTCAGAACTTTGATGCCTTTTTCAAGAGCATATTCAGCATCAATGTGATCCATTGCTGCTCCTCCTCTGGCAATAAACTTAATTGAAGGACAAGAATCGATCAAATTACGATCTACCTCAGTTGTACTTCTTACCAATAAAGCTTCATATTTTTCTCTATTGATTTCAGAAATAAGATTTTTCTGTGGAATTTTACCATAATTAATAATAAAACCTGCTTCTTCAAGCATTTTTGCACCTGGAGAGGCTAAGCCATCATTGGCAAGTATTTTCATCATAACTGATATTTAAATTTAATAAAAATTCAAATATTAATTAACCTGAAATGTGCGATCACCTTTTTCAAGAAAATTAATAATTTGATTTATTGCTGCAATTCCTGCATTGATATTTGCTTCAGAAGTCTGAGCTCCCATCTTTTTAGGGGTAAAGAAATATCTTCCGGCAAATCTTACAAATTCATCTTTATTTCCGGGTTCAATATCTGAAACATAACAAAAATCTTCACGATCATTCATTATTCTCAATAAATCTTCTTCATGAATAACCTCTTTTCTTGCCGTATTTACAAGAACCGCTTTCTTTGGCATTGTACTAAGCAACTGATAATTAATTGCTCTTTTTGTGTGCTCATTAGCAGGAATATGCAAAGAAACATATTGGCAGATTTTGTACAATTCCTCAACTGAATCAAGTACTTTTACGCCATCTTTTTCAATTGTTTCTTTTTTCACAAACGGATCAAAAGCATATATTTCCATACCAAATCCTTTAGCTATTTCTGCTACATATTTTCCAACAGCTCCATAAGCATGAATTCCTAATTTTTTACCTCGCAATTCGTAGCCTGATTTGCCGTTAAAAAGACCTCTGGCAATATATATCATCATTCCTAAAGCTAGCTCTGCAACAGCATTTGAATTTTGTCCCGGTGTATTCATAGCAACTATTCCTTTTTCAGTAGCTACTGCCAGATCAATATTATCATAACCTGCACCTGCCCTTACAATAATTTTCAACTGTTTCCCTGCTTCAATTACTTCTCGCGAAGCAATATCACTACGAATAATCATTGCATCAACATTTTCAACTGCTTTTATCAAATCTGCCTGAGATGCATAATTTTCAAGAAAAATTAATTCCTGATTTGATTTTGCTGCAATATCTTTGATCTTATCAATTGCTGCTTTCGCAAAAGGTTTTTCTGTTGCAACCAATATTTTTGCCATAATAATAATTTTTTTAATGATTTGATTCAAATTCCTTCATAACTGAAATAAGTGCTTCTACACTTTCTTTTGGTAAAGCATTGTAAGTCGATGCTCTGAAACCTCCTGTTGAACGATGTCCTTTAATCCCAATCATTCCTCTCTGAGATGCAAATTTCTGGAATTCTTCTTCCAGACTTTCAAATCCATCGTTCATAATAAAACAAATATTCATTCGTGATCTGTCTTTTGGATCTTTGATTGTCGGTTTGAATAATTTGTTTCTGTCAATTTCATCATATAGAAGCTTAGCTTTTTCAATATTTACTTTTTCCATAGCACTAATTCCTCCATTGTTTTTCAGCCATCTCAAAGTCATTAAAGCAGAGAATAGAGGAAGTACCGGAGGTGTATTAAACATTGATCCATTTTCAATATGAGTACGATAATCGAGCATTGTTGGAATTTTTCGGTCAACTTTTCCAAGAATATCGTCACGAACAATAACAAAAGTAATTCCTGCAGGTGCCAGATTTTTCTGAGCTCCACCGTAAATCAAAGCATATTTCGAAATATCGACAGTCCTGCTGAAAATATCAGATGACATATCTGCAACCAAAGGAACATTTACATTTAAATCTTCCAGAATTTCAGTACCATAAAGTGTATTATTGGTAGTAATATGGAAATAGTCAACATCAGAAGGTACATTCCAACCCTTAGGAATATAATTATAATTAGTTTCTTTTGATGATGCGACTTCAATCACTTCTCCGAACAATTTTGCCTCTTTTGTTGCTTTTGCTGCCCATCCTCCTGTTACCAGATATGCTGCTTTTCTATTTAAAAGATTGTAAGGAACCATCATAAACTGAGTGCTGGCTCCACCGCCTAAAAATAATACTGAGTAACCTTCAGGAATTTTCAACAATTCTTTAAAAAGAGCGATAGCTTCGTCCATTACAGCAATTACCTCTTTACTTCGATGTGAAACCTCCATTATTGATAGGCCTGTACCTGCAAAATCAACAACAGCTTTCGCAGTTTCTTCAATTGTATATTGAGGAAGAATTGACGGGCCGGCGTAGAAATTATGTTTTTTCATGATTAAAAGTTTTAATTATTTAGTGATATCTGTCTTTTGTATATATTGTGGCATAAAAATAAGATAAATTATAGAACTTTTCTAAATGATATGCAACATATAAATACCTCTCTTTTTTAATTCACTCCAAAAAAGAGCATTGCAGGAAAATTATTTACAGGAATCGTTGTATAAGTCCATATATTCAAAAATTATAGCTATGGCTTCTTTATTCATATCCTTTTTTAAACGGGAGTTGTTTCTGACTTTATCGGTTGCTTTATAAACATTGCACCAGTTTGTATCAAATTCCTTTTGTGCTTTAATAATTGCAGTAATTATATTAAATGTATAGCTTTTGGGTTTCTTTTTTAATGCATATTGAGCATATTTATATGCATCACTTACATCAAAATAATTATCCATGGCTTTCAGATAAGCCAGACACAGCAATTCATCACCCTCTCCTTTTTTAATAAAAACATTTTCATCAGCATAATTTTTATTTTTCATTACATAATCAAGAAATCTATCAGCATTTGATTTACCATCAATATTCCAGCTTAACTCATTAATCACAGCCATCTTTACATCAACTGGATTTCGAGTGTTTGTTAAATATTCCATAAGTTCATCGGTAAGAATACCATTTGATTCTGATGCAGTTTTTACGATTCCTTCATTTCGATATGCTACCGAAAATTGAGTAGATGTAATTGGTGAATCTGCAAATGTATAAAACGGGACATTAAAAGAACAGATTGTCACGAGTAATATAAAATTGAATTTCATGATTTTATTGTTTTAATTATTACATCCGGATCAAATTCGCGGTAAGCAAATTTACATAATTTTTTTAAAATATGTAAAATGGTAATCCCCATAATTTCTATTTAACCTGTATTATTCATAAACTTTCAGTAGAGCGAAATGAAAGACATGGCCTCTCCAACTCTGGTCACGCGTCCTGAGATTTATCTGACTTTCAGGCAGACGCGCGCCAACAGAGGTCATAAAAAAACCATCAAATTTTCCAGGTGGGTCATTCCAGGGAGCTTCATCCTCACACATATCAATTCGTTTGAAGGCTTCCAAAGCACAATATAATTCATAGATGGTTTTTTCTGTATTTTGGTTGTTTAGTTGTAAAAGACGAAACTCCGTTGCCAGAACTCCAATATACCAGCCTAAATGTATAGTTTGATCACCAAATTTTAATTTATTCTCATATTGAGGTTTATTTCTATAAGAAGCAACACAGCTTTCTCCCTGGTTTGTACCTACTTTTACAAAATACTTCAATCTGTTGCGATAATGCCAATAACGCTCGTGATTATTTTGAAAAGTATTTTGAGCATATATCTCAAATATTGACAATAAACATAGTAAGGCTATTATTAAGGTTTTCATGATTTATTTTTTTTTAATCTTAAATAATAATCATTGCTTTCAAATTCTGTATTAATCACAAACTCTAAATTGCTTAATTTAATGATTGACCATTCTTTATAAATATTAAAATTGATAGGTCCAAGAGAATAAATTATTGTGTCTGTTTGTGTAACAGGTAAACAGCCTATTGAATAAAACCTTATTGTCAACTTAGTTTTATCTTCAGAAAAATTCCATTCTCCTGTCAAGCTACAAACACTTTGATTTCCACCAAAATTGATTATACTTCCGGACTCAGAATCTAATATTCGAGATATTATTAATACGTCCATTCCATAAATTTTACTTAATGAATTAATTGAATCCGCTCCGTTAATTTTAAATTCAACTATTTCCCAATGCCCATCAATTCGTCTATCTGGAGGGCGAAATGATAGACATGGCAACTCCTCATATTTCTTACAGCCAAAAAAAGACGATAGCAATAAAATGGTTATAATTACCAGTATATTTTTTTTCATTATCACTTTGTTTTTAATTATTTATTCCCTGTTTTTTCTGCCTCAAGTTGCTGTATTCGCTTTTCCTGTGCAATAATATATAGGGTGAGTTCTTCAATTTTCCTTAGCAGCAGGTCAAGAGTTTTCATGTGGATTAATTTTGGGTTAATAATTCTAAAAACAAATTACACATTTTTAGGCGAATATGAATTAAAAAAAGTTTCGTTTTTTTCAGGTTATTTATAAAAAGATTCAAACAGAAAATTTTTCTAATAAAAATAAATTGCCGAGAAGAAACTGTTATTTTAATAAATATGACCTCCTTCATAATCCTGAATCTCAGTAGCATCAATGGATTTCTTGTTTATGGTTCTCCATGCAAAAACGATATACAGAAACACAAAAGGAACTATCAAAGAAACATAACTCATTACGGTTAAGGTATAATGACTTGATGAAGCATTTTCAATCGTCAGAGAATGCTGAAGATTGTATGTTGAAGGATAAAAAGCTGTATTATTAAAACCGGCAATGAGGAAGAGTGAAAAAACAGTTAACACAGTCCCTATTCCTGACAACCAGATTCCTTTCCTATGACATCTGTCAAAACAAAAAACGGTTCGTTGAATACCGAATAAAACAAAAACAACCCCCAATGCAAACATTACCAGTACTACCGGCATGTCAATCAGATTGGTCAAATATTTTCCCTGTTGAAAAAACACTTCCTTCGTTTCAGGATTGACTGCAAAACCATCACTTAAAATTAATTTTATCACAAAAAACAGAAAAAATAACAAAAATGGAATCGTGTCAAAAATAATCTGCCTTCTGGCTCTTTTCATTATTTCTGTATTATTAACATTATTAACAAAATATAATGATCCCAAAATTCTTGAAAGAAAAAACACCGCCAAACCTAAAGAAATATTTTGAATATTGAATACCGCTTCAAGGCCATGCAAAGGATTTTCCCATGAAGAAATAGCGACATTTGAGCCATGAATATTTGTAAGATTTATCCTTTCAACAGAAAATTCTGATCCTGTAAAAAAAGTTGCTACTGCTGTTCCCAATAGAATAGTACCTACCGCTCCGTTTATATACAAGAAACTTTCATAAACCCTTTTTCCAAGGAAGTTATTTGGCTTTGATCTGTATTCATAGGAAACTGCCTGAATGATAAATGCAAACAAAATAGCCATCCATACCCAGTATGCACCACCAAAACTAGTTGAATAAAATAAAGGAAATGAAGCAAAAAATGCACCACCAAAAGTAACCAGAGTAGTAAAAGTAAACTCCCATTTTCTGCCAAGTGAATTAACAAGAATTGATCTTTCGGTTTCACTTTTTCCCAATGTATAAATTAATGTTTGCCCTCCCTGAACAAACAATAAAAACACAAGTATTGATGCCAACAGGGATACAATTATCCACCAGTATTGTTGTAAATCCAAATGTGATAATGTTTCAAACATGATTATTGCCCTCCGTCTTTAGGTCCTAACTTAATTTGTTTGAACATAATTTTCAATTCAGCTATAAATAATACGCTAAAAACCACTGCAAATAACCAGAATGTGATTTTAACAAAACTCGCATCAATTCTTGATACAGCTGCAACAGTCGGCATTAGGTCCTGAATAACCCATGGTTGACGACCAAGCTCTGAAACAATCCATCCTGCCTGTGAAGCGAAATAACTCAGAGGAATTGAAATGATTGCAATTCTCAACCACCACTTTCTTTTTTCAATTTTATTTCTCATTGCAAAAAACAGAAAAACTGAGAATAACAGAATAAAGAAAAATCCTAGTGAAACCATTATATGAAAACTATAAAAAGTCATAGGCACATTTGGAATAATATCCTTGGGATCATTCAAATACCCATATCCAAAATATCGGAAATTTTCTTTCAGTAATGAAAGTTGTGCTGAAGCAATTGAATCGTTTCTTATTTCCTTTGCCTTGGTATATTCTGCTAAAGCATGAATTGCAATTCTGCCTTGGTGCATTTTCTCTTCAGCCGACATCTCTGTAATAGTTTTTCCATCAGAATTCTTATAATTATAT
>JBDRPR010000569.1:0-3021 GCA_043826845.1 Bacteroidota bacterium | reverse complement strand
AAATGCGGGAACAACAAAACGATTAGTTTTTAGCTGGAGAAACAATAACAATACAGGAACACAGCCACCTGCAGCTATTGATAACATAATTATCAGTTACTCCACTTCTGGTTACACCTATTCATGGAGCACAACACCCGTACAAACGACAGCAACCGCATCAAATTTATCGGCTGGAACTTATACTGTAACAGTAACTGATGCAAATTTATGTACTGCAACCACAAGTGTAACCATAACACAACCCGAAGCATTCTCTGCAAAAATATTATCCAAGAAAAATGTAAGTTGTTTTGGAGGGAATGATGGTTCTGCTACCGTTGATGTTGTCGGTGGTGCTGTTCCATATACATATAACTGGACAGGCGAACAATGTAATAAAACTGCTACTGCATTAATTGCAGGGGATTATATGGTTACTGTCACTGATAATAATGGGTCTTCAGTAACTGCTCTTGCTAAAATAACGCAACCAGCTGCACTAACTGTATCTACGATAGTTGCAAATACATCACCTTGCATTAATAATGGCAGTATTACAGCAAATCCTGCAAATGGCACTACTCCTTATACATATATATGGAGCACATGCGCAATCACTCAAACTATTTCAAACCTTGCAACCGGGACTTATCAATTAACTGCAACAGATGCCTGTAATGCAACTGTAATAAAGATACTTACAGTTGGAACAAATTCAATTAATGTTAATGCTATTCCAATGTGTTCTACTTCGGCTTGTGATGGTTCTGTTACTGCAAATGTAACTGGTGGGACTGAACCTTATACTTATTTATGGGACGACCCATTAAACCAAACCGGTCAAACAGCAATTAATCTTTGCGTAGCAAAATATAGTGTAACAGTAACAGATGCTATAGAATGTACTGATGTATTGACCGATATAGGCGTTATTGATTGTTTTGAGTCAGTGGAAGAAGATATTATTATCACTCAGAACTTAAATTATATTAATATTTTTCCAAATCCTGCTTCATCTATATTAACAATAAATTTTACTTCAAAGGAAAATTCTTCTGTTTATTTAGAGATGTACAATATTTTAGGTGAATGTGTGTCAAATGAGGTTTTTATGGATATTATTGAATCATCAATTACAAAAGATATAAGGGACTATTCTAATGGGGTTTATTTACTGAAATTAACTTTAGACAAGAAGAAATTTACGCAAAAAGTTGTAATTCAGAAGTAAAAATATTCTAAGATAAATATGCAACAGAGATTCTTCGTAATACTCAGGATTATAGTATTGGGATTTTGATGTACAGTTTTTTGTCATTTTAAATGCAATTAATAAATGCCTTAATGCAACTTTAAACAATTTTTTCTCGTCTTTGAGCAAATGTTTATGTCTATATGTCTGATTTAAAAGTTATGAATAATTTCAGGAAGGACTAATAAGAACAGTAGGTTGATAGGAAACAGTTTCTAAAAATCATAAACTAGTGCAGACATTATTTTTATTTTAATTATTTTTGAAAAATTAATTAATAGATAAAATGGATCTGAAATTTGATTTATTTAAAATTGATAAGGAAAATAAAATTCCACAGAAAGGCAAGTTGTTGATTTCAGAACCTTTTCTAAGTGATTCTTTTTTTGGACGTTCTGTTGTATTATTAACCGAGCACAATTCATCCGGTTCAATAGGATTTATACTAAACAGATATTCTGACATTAAACTTTCAGAAGTAATGGAGAATTTCCCGAAAGAATTTAAATTAAGCTACGGAGGGCCTGTTGAAACAAATACATTACATTTTTTACACTCACTTGGAAAACAAATAAATAATTCTATAAAAATTTCTGAGAATTTATTTTGGGGTGGTGATTTTGAACAACTGAAAGAATTGATCGGGTCAAATATTGCACATGAGGGAAATGTCCGCTTTTTTCTAGGATACTCCGGTTGGGAATCAGGTCAATTAAATAATGAACTGAAAAATAATTACTGGGTTGTGACTACATATTCAGGTCATGATTATTTAAAAATAGATGAGGAACTTTGGGAAAAGTGTCTGAATGAAATCGGGGGAAAATACAAATCGTGGATTAATGTTCCTGCTGATCCTGAAATGAATTGATTAATGCCACTTTATTAAGTTTGTCAATAAATAATTTTGATAGCTTGTTGAAATATCTTTTGTTTTTATAGGCCACTATCCATTGAATTCCGTTTATTGAGTTGGTTATAAATATTTCATCGGCTTCAATAATATCTGATTCTTTTACATTAGCCTCATCATAAATTACAAATTTCAGAGATAAAGCAATATCTATAACGTGATTACGGATAATTCCATCTACACAACCATCAAGGAGCGAAGGAGTAATTAAAATATTGTCTTTTACGATAAAAAGATTTGAACTCGTTGCTTCAACGATATTTCCATTTTCATTAATAAGCAGGCAATCGTCGAAATTATTTTCTCTTTTCCACTTAGATGCTAATACATATAATAATGCATTTGAGGATTTTATATTTGATAATATTCCAATAGGTTTATTATGTTCTTTATAAATGTCAATTATTAAGCCTTTTTGATTGAGAATATAATTTTTATTTTGAAGTTTTGCTACTTCAATTACATACTCAAATTCATTACTTTCTGGTGTGTAGAATCCTCCATGTGTCCTGAAAACTGAAAGCCTGATTCTTGCTCCCTGAAATAAACGATTAATATTTAAAAGTTTGATTATATTATCAGCAATTGCTTCCAAACTGAAAGAAGGATTTCTGGTAAATCCCAGAATTTCCATTCCTGAAGTCAATCTTTGAAAATGATCTTTGAAAAAAAATATGTTTTTTTCAGCCACCCGAATTGTTTCAAACACACCATCTCCATATCTAAAGGCTCGGTTTTCCGAATCAAAGATTTTTTCTTTCTTTTTTATGAATTGACCATTATAGCATATAAAATCTTCTAAAGGCATATTAATAAGATTTTATGATGGATTTGCAGATATTGTCAATAGGTTCATTTGAATTAATCATAAAAG
>JBDRPR010000568.1:0-4835 GCA_043826845.1 Bacteroidota bacterium | reverse complement strand
TAGTTGGAATTTCAAAAGTTATTATATCAGCATATAAGGATAAACCTGAAAAATTTATTGACCGGATCAGAAAGTTTGATATTGACAAACCTCTTGGGTTGAAATTTGATAATGAACCGGTACCTTTGATTGTTGCACCAGGTTCAGATAACTGGTCTATGATTTCACTTCCATTTTTGTCTATTGGTTATGGAGTTAAACTCACACCTTTGCAGCTACTTTCTTTTTATAACTCTATCCCTTGCAATGGAAAAAGAATTTTGCCTGTTTTCGAAAGATGTGATACTATTGAACTTCCTGTTGTACTTAACCAGAATATCTGCTCTTCTAAAACACTTACCGATGCCCGAATACTGCTTGACAATATTTCTGATGGACCTCTCAAAGCAGCAATGGGTCCGGTAGCATTTTCAGGACATACTTCTGTAGTGAGTAATTTCGGGGGTAATTATTATGATAAAAGCTATTTAATGATTACTGCAGCATATTTTCCTTCTGAAAAACCAAAGTACTCGTGCATAATATTAATTAATAATGAAGAAATGTCTTATCCAAACCTATCTATAATGATTTTTAAAGATATTATTGACTATTTTAATTAATGAAAAATTAAAATTCACATATAAAATAAAAATAAAAAATGGAAAATCAAATTTATCAAGACGAACAAAATGAAATGAATACTGAAATGACATTGACTCAAACATCAATTTCATATTTAAGAGGAACTATACCCTGGCTAAAGTTTATTAGTATTCTTGTTTTCATAATATGGGGAATAACTCTTATTGTTGCATTTAAAGCTATTGATAATAATGTATCAGGAATTATCAGTGAAGAAAGAATTATTCAGAATCTTATACTATTTTTATCAGCATTAGTTTATATAGTTTCAAATACTTATTTATTTAATTATTCTAGAAAATTGCGGGACGCTTTAAATTCTTCGGATATTAAAATTCTTGAAAATGCATTTTTGATGCAAAAGAAATATTGGAAATTTACCGGTATTCTGGTAATTGTATTTTTTTCATTAACCTTATTACTATTTCTTTCTTCTTTTATATTTTATTAATTTAATTTTTCATATTAAAATAATACACTTGTGTATTAAACAATTATTAAATGCAATTTATGAAAAATAACAAAATTATTTTCGGTATAGCACTGCTGATATTTGGATTAGTATTGACTTTTCTGACAAAATACATTGCTGAAAAAATTGCCATTTTCTCAGGAGGTGACTGGTATATCTACATTATTGCATTTGGTCCTCTTATATATGGATTTGCCCTTGTCTTTGGCAGTATAGAAGACCATTTCAAAAAAAGAAGAAAAACAGAAAAGCCTTTGTCGGTTGTTGAAAACAAACCTGTTACTAATATCATTAAAATACCTTATAATTCTGAGCTTGAAAACAGAAGAAGAATGATCTATATAAAATTGTGTTTTTATTTGATTTTGATAGTTTTATTAATTTCTTTAGTTACACAAAAACTTGAAGTATTGTATGGAGTAATTGTACCACTTATTTATGGTTTTTTTAAGTATTTAAGCTATCGCGATGAAAAAAAATCAGATGAAAAACTGGAAAAATACAGAAAGGATATGGATAGATTAAAACCGGACATTGATTGATATTTATGAAATGCTTGATTGTTAACATACCAAAAAAAAATATTCTTACACAAATATAAATTTTGTATGTCATATAATTTTTTAATAAAGCACTTACTTAAGAATGGTCTGTATCGGATATTTGATGGTGAAAAATATGGATTAGAGGATAAAAATGGAAATGAAATAATTAATCCAAGATATGACGAGTTAGAAGATTTCGGTGAAGGGATGATTATGTTTAGATTTAATGAGTTTTATGGTTTTATTAATCAATACGGCCAGAAAGTAACTAATTTTAAATACGATAAAGTACATCCTTTTTCAGAAGGACTTGCAGGTGTTAAACTTAATGATGAATGGGGATTTATTGATTATTCGGGGAAAATTGTTATTCCATTCAAATATAGTAAAGTTGGTGTGTTTAATGAAGGTATAGCACCTGTTTGTATTAATGAAGTTGATGAAAACGGATATGTAAGCTACCATGGTATATGGGGTTTTATTAATAAAAAAGGAAAAACTGTAATACCTTGTAAATATAGTCTGGCAAATGGATTTAATAATGGATTTGCAGCTGTAAAGATAATTGGAAGTAAAGTTAGTTTTGATGAAGATCATAATATGGAAGTCGGCGGGAATTGGGGTTTAATTGATAAAAAAGGTAACCAATTGTCCCGGTTTATATATAATCATGTTTATTATATGGAAAATGGTTTGATCTGGGCAATAGAAAATAATACTACAAACAAATGTATTTTTACAGACCAACCTAACAATTTAACAACTATTTATATTGATGATATAGACGATATTGAGGATGGATTCGTCAAAGCAAGAAAAAATGAAAAATGGGCATTGGTTAATTCAAATGGGGATATGATTACTGATTTTATTTATGATTACATTTTTTATGAGTCAAAATATTTCAGGATTAATACCGGTGGACATCCTGTTTATCATAGAAAGGGGGTAATTGTTGATGGAGATTGGGATATACTAAATTGTGAAGGAAATTCTATCCTGACAAAAAAATATGATAATATATACAAAATAAGAGATGGCATTGCTGTTGTTGAATTGAATAAAAAATACGGCTATATAGATATGTCTGGAAAAGAAATTATCCCTTTGATTTTTGATGAGGCTGGAATGTTTTCTGAAGAAAGGGCAATTGTTAAAATTAATAAAAAAACAGGATTTATTGATACAAGTGGAAAGCTTGTTATTCCTGCAATTTATGATACAGCTGCAGCATTTTGTGATGGTCTGGCCAGAGTTGCAATTAATAAAAAGTGGGGATTCATTGATAAGAATGGAAAGACGGTTATTGATTTTATATATGATTCATCAGCAGAGAAACATGTAGAATCTTATTTTGAGGATGGTGTTATTAGAGTGTGTAAAAACGGTAAAAGGTTTTATATTGATAAAAATGGTAAAAGGTTTAAACATTAGCTTATACATATACAGAATTTTTCAAATAGAAAGTTTTCTCAAGAAAAACAAATGAAAAAGAGAGTTAAAAAACAAATTAAACATTGGAAACGTCCTTCAAAACGACAAGGATTAAGTCAACGTGCAATTAAGAAGAAAGAGGCAGACCCAATATATAAAACATCAGGGAAAAAGGTATGTTATCAGGAAGAATATGATGATTGTTGGAATATTTATTACCCGGAAAATGATTACTACTTCACATATACCTGCAACCCTGATTGCTGTGATTATTATTGGCATGAGAATTTGGTAGCAGAGTATAATTTGTACGACAGACTACTATCTGAAATAATTAAAATACCTGATACTTCTTTCAGTGATTTGGGTTCTTTTAAAGATGATTTTGTTAATAAGGAATACTCACCGAAAAAGCAAATAAATAAATATTTATTAATTGAAAAAGCATTATATGAACATATTAAAGAATTTGAGAGAATAAAAACAAACCAGTTACAAGAAAAGATAAAATATATTAGAGAAACAGCGGGTAATTATAAAAACATTGAAATTGTAATACGGTTTTGTGAAAGTGTTAATAATATGAAACTAGCAAAAGCAATAATGCTTTTCTCACCATTCTGGATTAGAAGTCCGGATTCATGGAATGGTAAAAATGAAATTTCTCTTGTAAAGCATCTTTTTTTCGAATATAATGTTCCGCAATTTCTGATAAATGAGTGGCTGAATAAAGGTAATTATAACGACTTTCAGGGGGGATATATACAATTAAAATGGCTAATCTGGTCTATTATAATTGGCCAGGGAGCTAGTATAAAAAAGATATCTTCTTTTTTTCACTGGCGAATTCCAAATGGCTTTCAACAAAAAATTGAGAAACTACCTGCTGACATAACTCCATTAGAGGCTTGTATTTATGCAGAAATTAAGCTGATGGGGGGAAATGATACAGATGTTAACCGATTACTTGGAAATGGTGCATTTGTTATTGATCCCACTGAGATGGAAAGCAAAAATACAGATAGCTATTATGTAAAATTCTGGTATGACACAATAAGGTGGCTTATTAAATACAGTAGCGATATTTCAGATGATGAGGCAAATGATATTCTGGAATGGACCATGCACAAATATACCGAATCAGTTCGTACCTATAGAGAGATTATTGATTTGTGGAAAGAAAGGCAAAACGAGGCAGATACGAATATTTCTTCGGGTGATCATAAGGAAATACAACCTGATTTCAGGCTGTTTTCACTTAAAGGCAGGAGCCTGAGAAGGGTTATTGAACAAAGTATTCAGTACCATGAGCAATTGTATTTACCTTGGAAAGAGTATTCATGGCAGAAGCATGGTTGGGACTATGAATTTGATGATCCTGCATATTCAGACTGGGAAATAGTTGAGCTGACTAATGGAAAAGAATTATTTGAAGAAGGCAAGGCACTTTCACATTGTGTTTCAGGTTATGCAGGCAGATGTGTGGCCAATATTTCAGCAATTTTCTCTATGAGATATAAAAACAGAACTGTTATTACCATTGAAGTTAGCCCTGCATATAAAAAGGTTATTCAATACAGAGGATTAAAAAACCGTAATGCCAACGAGGGAGAAAAACGTGTTTTAAATGAATGGGTAAATAATGTATTAAAAGGATAATATTTACAATTGATAATATTGCTACTTTTAAATTACTCATATTCTTTATAATACTATACATTTTTGGAGTCAAGCATATTTAAATTATCAAAGTATATAAT
>JBDRPR010000567.1:0-8095 GCA_043826845.1 Bacteroidota bacterium | reverse complement strand
AATCAATTGAAATTATTCTAACTAAGACGCAACGCTAGTGAAATATTAATATTAATTTCTGATGATTTTTTGGTGTATTAATGAATTATCTGAATATTTTATTTGTAAAATATAACTTCCTTTTTCAAGATGATTCAGATTAAGTATATGATTATTTGATTTATTATCCATAAAGAATTCAGAATGAATCATACAGCCTGAAATATCGTATATTTTTATTTCTACAACATTGTATCCTTTGATAAAGAGAAATTCATTAAATGGATTAGGATATAGTGAAAAATCTTTATTTGAATTGTTTATAGTAAATGTACCATTAAGAACATGGATGAAATCTTCAATAATCAATGTATCATCTCCGCATAAGCTATTCGTTGCAATTAGTTGTACTGTGTAATCTCCTATCTGATTATAAATACAATATGGGTTCTGATCAGTAGATGTCATACCATTTCCAAAACTCCAGAAATATGAAGATGCTTCTAAAGAATTATTACTGAATATGGCGATAGCATTAGGTAAATATATAATAGTATCAATGGCTGAAAAATTTGCAATTGCATTTTCATTAACTGTAATATAATCAGTCATAAATATTGTATCAGAGCCATTGGTTCCAAATGCAATAAGGCTTACATCAAAATTCCCTGATAAACTGTACGTAACAGAAGGGGTTTCATCTGTGCTGAATGCAGGATTTCCACCTTCAAATTCCCAGTAATAGTTTAAGGCATTTGTGGTCGAATTTATAAATTGAATATTTTCTCCTTCACAAATTGTAAGATTATTTGCTGAAAATGAGGCTGCAGGAATTGGGAGCCATCTCCATTTCACAGCATCAAAAGCAATTGATTGGCCGTCAATTCCTGTTGAATCGCCAAGATAAACATATGATGTCATACTTGTATCAAAGTTGAAGGTTCCCAATGAAACCCATTCGTCACTATATATTGATTGATCAACGATAATTAATGTGTCTCCACCGGAATGATGCACTTTATATCTTGCACCTGATGCGTTGGCATTTTGCGAGGGAATATACGCAAGAACTTCATATAATCCTGATTGTTGCAGTTGTGGATCCCAGGTTACCCAGCAAATATCACTTAAATCTTCCATCGTATATGTAAACCACATATGACTGTTATAACCAGAATTAGCATCATGAAAATATCTCATATGAGAACTGTTTGCACTATTGTTCATATTAAATCCATGGTTGTAAAAAAGATCATCAATAATTGTATCATTATAAACAACCTCAGTTCCCTGAGCTGTAACAGTCCATGGAATATAACCATATGAGCCATTGTAATCAAGGTTCTGATATCCGTTATTATATCCCGGCCAGTCATAATATGCATTCTGACCGTCATAACTTGGCCATCCGGGAGTGTTTTTATCACCGTATGGTTCACTGAATATTAGAGTATGCTGACCGACAATATAACCTTTAGCCAGTACAAGATGCCCTGCAACAGATAACATTGCACACATAGGATGTGGATAGTTGTTGTCAATTTCATTTGTGGTACTTGCGAAAGTACATGAAGAAGTCCATAGTTGACTGGAAGTGAGATAGTGTTTTGTTATATATGATGCCATATATGAATTTGGGGAACCTAATCCCCACATATAACCATATCCTCCCCAGGCATCTTCTTCACCACCAGTCTGGCTTACAACATTAAAATAGTATTCATCACTTGTGTATTTATCTGCGACATAGGATCCGAAATCACTAGTATGCGTGTATGGCGAACTTGCAGTAATTGGCCATTTTGGCAATCGGTTGAAATAGGAAATTGCCATAATCGCACAGGAAGGGGCGCATGAACCGTGTCCGTAATGCCAGTCGGGAGTATCATACACCTGATGAGTGTAAGGTACTGTTCCAGGAATCCGAACTTCAGCTTTATTTTTTAAGATATTAAAAAATTGAATATTGAGATTGCCAGTATGTTTATATATCAGATTATTTTTTTTCAGAGTTCCATTGGTTATTTTAGCTGAACAAATTTCTCTTTGATCATAAGTATGATAAACTATCGTATGTTCATCAAGATATGAAGGTTGCATTTCGAATATCTGGTCAGAATTAGTAAGTTGAACAGGATTATCTCCCGTATATCTGACCATGAAAATATCTGAATTTAGTACCTGATATTTTTCAGTTTTTGTTTTATAAAATATTATATTTTCAGAATTTGGTGACCATTTCGGGAAGATTCCCTCCTTTAAATTATATGTCTCAGAGTTTTCCATGTCAAAAATATACATATCTCCTGATTGAAACAGTATTTTTTTTCCATCAGGGGACCATTGCGGATAGGCACTCATTTTCCCTTTTTCTGAAATTATATTTTGAACTTCTGAGTTTAAATCCTGCAAAACAAGTTCATCATTTATATTACTATATACGACAAGATTCCCGTCAGGTGAAATTGAAATAATGTTGGAATAGGAGTCAAGCAGGAATGTTTTACTCTCAGAATCAGAAATGACGAACAATTGCATATCAATGGAAAAAATCACTGTCCCATTTTCGGAAAAAGATACCTGGCTACATTTTTCAACAGGTTTGTGTAAAAGTTTCATTTGCATGCTCTCAAGGTTAAACAGGGCAGGAGCTTGTTTTCCATCAAGAATATATTTAAATCCGATCAGTTTTTTATCAGGCGAAACCGAATAATATCTTCCGCACCCGGGAGCTGAAACCAGTTCCATTAATTCATTATCTTTTATTAAGAACAATGAATTTGAATAGTTGTCAGTAACTACCACTCCGTTATAAACAGATTGCGGATTAATAAAATATCCTGATTCTTCAATTGTATAGGCATTTTGTATATCAGTATTTTTTTGCCCATAAGAAAATATGCTGACTGATAAAAGCAAGACAACAATGTTTTTTGATTTCATATTTCGGATTTGTAAAAAAAAAATATCAGCTATAAAAATACAAAAAATAATTCTAATAGATTTTGGTGGATAAATTGAACATGAGTAACTAACCTGCATTATTCATAAAAATACTGTCTATCATAATAATGGAAATGAGTTTTTATTTTAAATCAAGAATCATTTTTTATACCTGAATTCAATTTTATCCATATTATCTCCATATGTTTTATCGACACTTAAGATTTGAATTACTGCATAGCTCTCTGTATTTCTCAATTTTGCAACATAAATATCACCCATTTCCAAACCTGTGGCACTTGAATTTGGTAAAACTGTAATTGACCCGCCAGTGTATGCATCTACTGCTTCCAATAATGAAATATTATCATAATCAAGTTGATTAGCACGTTTATATAAGGTATTATTCAGTGCAGTCCAGGAATTTTCAAAGTAATAGGGAGGTAAAGAATATGAAGAATCAGAGATATTTGCCATATCTTTTTCGGTATCCGGACTTAACAGGAATTTTTGAGAATTATTTACAAGGTCCCATGCATAATTATTTGTGCTCATTGAATTCCATATTGTTCCATAATGTTCTTCATTCATCAGGTCAACTGTATATATATAGTAAGTTGAAATAGTTGAATTATTTGCAGCATCTTTTATTGAAATTTCCCATGTTTCAATCCCTTCATCAGGTTGTGCAGCATACTTTCTGAAAAGTGATATAGATGATAAAATAAAAGACGTATCAAGTACAGTTTCAGAAACATAGTTAAAGGTTCTTTTTATTTTCAGATTCTTCAGATAACTGAAGGTAGTCTGATTTGCCTGTGCATTAATCGCGAGATTGACATCTTCGTTTATCTGAAAATAGTCTTTTTCAAAAATATAAGTTAAAACAGGATAAAATATCTGAGTGGAAATACTAAAATCTATGGATGCTTCATTACCAGAATAATCAATGACTTTAAAAATCCATAATTCGGTACAAATAATCTGAGAAGCAGTTGATTTGAAAATAATCGTTTCTCCTATTGAATTTAACAAAGTATCTTTCTCTACAACCGTATCATTATTATTTATTCTGTATATAGTCAGATTTTTAATTTTAACATCGGAGCCAGGTGAAATTTTCATATTCAGACAAACTGAAAATGACTGATTTGTTGGTAGAATTTCATCATTATATATATAACCGTCTCCGATAACAAATTCAATAATAGGATATGATTCGGGTGGAATTTGATCAGCTCTGTGTTTACATCCTGTAAAATATGCAATTAAAATAAAAAACAGAAAAGGGTATATTATTATTTTATCATTCAATTTCACCGACTTTTTCAATAATGTTGCCATTTTCATCGTACTCGATTTTACTGATAAAAGTTCCGTTTCTATATAAAGCTTGTTTTTTCAACTGACCGTTTTCATACCACCATTTATTAAGGCCTATCATTTGATCAGTACTATAGTTTGCCTGAATTCTCATCTGACCGTTTTTATACCAATAGTACCACATTCCGTTTTTCATACCGTCGATGTAATTCACTTCAAGTTTTTTCTGACCGTTTGTGTACCAGTATGTCCATTTGCCATCCTTTAATCCGTTTTTCAACTCACCTTTAAGACCTTTTTCCCCGGATTTGTAATAACCAAAACATTTGCCTGAATATGGATTATTATCATTTGTGAGATACTTTAGTCCATCTTTTTCTTCTAAAAAATCATAATCAATACCTTGAGCAAATGTCTGATTTATTAATTCCTGAAAATATTTAGTAAATATATCTTCTTTCTTTTTAATAAGAAGCAGATTATCTCCTTTATGATTTCTAATTCCTAAAATTATGTTAATGTCTTTGTCTCCAGGACAGTATTTGCACCTGATATAGGTCATGGTGATATCCAGTTTTGATTCTTTAAGTTCTTTGATTTCAATATTTTTCCATTTCAGGATGTTGTTATTTTGTTTTGGAGTTCCAAGTTCTGACTTTAGAATTTTAATAAAATTGGATATGTTAATAATGTCTTTAGTAGCAGTAGTAAGCAAATATCTTTTTTCACCGGCATTACCAATATTCCAGAAAAGTCCGACAAAAAAATCATAAGCTAGTGCTTTTGCCTCACTAAGCATAAACAAAGAATCATCGAGTTCAATAATTAATTCATTATTAAGGTTTAATGAGTTGAGAGGATAACTAAACTTTGTATAACCGATGCAGGATATTTCGAGACTGTCATTCAGATTATCTTTGTGAAAACTCAAAATGAATGTACCTAGTGAATCTGAAATTGTTCCAGTGTATGAATTAGTAATATAAATATTTGCAAATTGAATGGGAATATTTGTCTCACTTTTTATTACTTTTCCTCTGATTATAAGACTGTCAGGATTTTGTGGATAAATAAATCCGGATGCAAGAAATATTATAATACAAAAAACAGAAAGTTTCACTTAAGAAGATTTTGAATTGCAAATGTACATTAAAATTTTAATTTAGAAACCGGCAATAAAAAAGAGAAGCATTTTTCCTGATAAATATAATATAAAGTTTTTTTATTCAGCTTTATATACCTGAAAACGATGTGGAACTTTTATTTCACACATCTCAAACAATTCAATACCGGAATCTCTCATATCGTCATCTTCTTTTTCGTAATGCCATACAATTTCAATAGCTATGCCATTAAGAAGAAATTTCGATAATGAACGAATTAATTCAATTTGATATTTATAGGAAGATGAATTGATATAATCATATTTTAAATTAAAAACCATATTAACATCTTTCCGGTCTTTAATTTCAAAAAAGTAATCATTTATCCATTGAAGAACAGGCTCGAAAAAAATAGTAATATTTTCCGGATGGCATTTACCTTCAATCCAAAAAATATTTGTATCCGGGTTAAAGTCAATTTTAGGAGTGTCTTTTCGTTTATCGAGTCTTAATGCTTTCATATTAATTTCGAATTGTTGTTTATTAATAAGACTTTTAATATCTAATTTAGTTGTCTGTAAAAATAGAAAAAAAAAATAAAAATCAGTAGAATTATAAAAAAATAATAATCTCAACCTGTTTATGTTATTGAATAATAATTATTTGTTGTTTTTCAGAAGCTTGTTTCAATACACCGATTTTTGTCACATCTGAATTGTTTTTTGAAGATATTTCCATGAATTCAGTCAATGAATTGTCTTCAACTGCAACTAAAAGTCCTCCGCTTGTCTGAGGATCGCATAAAATCATTTTCTGTTCTTCTGAAATCATTCCTATTTTTTCACTATAACTTTTCCAGTTTCTGAATGTACCACCGGGTATGGCTTTTTGTTTAATATATTCTTTGATTCCATCAATCAGAGGTAATTTATCAAATTCAATTACTGCATGTAAATTGCTTCCTTCACACATCTCGATTAAGTGTCCCAGCAGGCCGAAACCAGTAATATCAGTCATCGCTGTTACTCCTGGTATTTTTGAATATTCATATCCAACTTTGTTAAGCGTGGTCATTAATTTTATTGCATGGGCAATATGCTCATTTTTAACAATTCCTCGTTTTTCAGCTGTTGTTATAATACCAACTCCGAGGGCTTTAGTTAAAAAGAGGCTGCATCCTGCCTTTGCCATATTATTTTGTTTTATGTTGGCAGGATGTATTTGACCAGTAACGGCGAGTCCAAAAATTGGATCTGAAATGTCAATGCTATGGCCTCCGGAAATAGATATTCCTGCTTCTCTGCATATATGTCTTGCTCCATTAATTACAATTTGTGCTGTTTCTTTAGGTAATTTTACAAGTGGCCAACCAAGTATTGCAATAGCCATTATTGGCTTTCCACCCATTGCATAAATATCACTGATAGCGTTTGTTGCTGCAATACGTCCAAAATCAAATGGATTATCAACTATTGGCGTAAAAAAATCTGTAGTGCTTATTATTGCATTGTTTTCATCAATTTGGTAAACTGCCGCATCATCTTTTGATGCATTTCCTACAAGAAGGTTTGTGTCTTCAATAGTTTGAAATTCACTTTTAAGAATTGCTTCCAGATCTTTGGGTGAAATTTTACAACCACATCCGGCTCCAGGGCTGAATTGAGTGAGCTTATACTCTTCCATTTTTTTTATTTTATTGGCAAAATTAATTAAAGATTCAGCAATTTTATCATGATCGTATTCGAAAATTTTTAATTCATGAATGAGTTTACTGTCTCGACTCGATAAGCCATGAAGATACGCTTTATCGTAATATGTCAGAACTATGTCTGATACAGTCTCAAAATCATTATTTTCAAGACAAATAAATGCTTTTTCAGCATGTTGGCCTCCAAGACGGCGGTAAATTTTTCTGATAGAATGCTCAAGTAATTCTTTTTCGAAACAAGCATATTCTTTTACAAGTCGTTGAATTCTTATTGCTTTGTCAATATCAATTCGAATTACTGCTGAATTACGCATTTGTGAAAATAATTCGTCGGGAATATAATTTGTTCCTATGCAATGGCTTTCATCTTCAATCCAGATTCTTCTGTTTATATCCAGATACTTCCAGTCGTTGAAAATATTGTTTTCAAATTGCTCATTAGGAAGTTGAGGGAGCTGACCAAGTGATCCGAAAGCTGAACCTTTATGGTGAGAGAGTTGTTCAAGATCAAGAATTTGTTCTCCCATTTCATTAAGTTTATGAAGAATATCAGTCTTTCCACTTCCTGTCATGCCACTCAGAATAAAAATTTCTGCTTTATCTGCCAGTTTTTCTTTAATATACCGTCTATATGATTTATAACCATCAATAAGTACATGGCATCGAATACCGATGTTTGAAAAAAGCCATGCCATGTTTGCGCTACGCATACCTCCACGCCAGCAATGTATCAATAATTCATTGTTTTTCGCGATTGATTTCGCATCTGATACAAGTTTTTTCATTTTCGGCCCGACAATTTCAAAACCCATATAAACTGCAGCATCTCTACCGCTTTTCTTATACATTGTACCAACTCTGGCTCTTTCTTCATCATTGAAAACAGGAATATTCTGCGCTCCGGGTATATGACCGTTATTAAACTCTCCGGGTGATCGGACATCAACAACAGGAATCAGATCAGCTTTGTTTAAAAAATTTTCTATGCTTATCCTTGAAATCATAGGACAAAATTAGTTTTATTAACTGATGTTACGCA
>JBDRPR010000566.1:0-4685 GCA_043826845.1 Bacteroidota bacterium | reverse complement strand
TAAATCATTCCTTTTCTTTGCCTCAATCCTAAAGGAAGGAAAAGGAATGAGTATACATGTAGCATATCTATATCAAAAATTTGTCAATCATCCTTCATGAACCAGGCAAAAATTGGCAAATTGTTGATAGTACTTAGCATATTTATATTCCCACATTATACTAAAACATAACCTTAAAAATTAAACAAAATTTCTCTCTTTTTTAATCAATTCATAAGCCTGATTGACTTTCTGAAATTTTTCCTTTGCAGTGTATTGAAATTCTTCACCAAGATGCGAAACTTTATCAGGATGGTATTTCATAGCCATTTTCCTATATGCTTTTTTAATATCATCAATAGTAGCATCTTTGTTTATTTCCAATATCTTATATGCCCAGTTGTCCACAACAACAAACATCGCACGAATAGATCTTTCATCTTTAGTTGTAACCCCTATTCGATTGGAGATATAATGAATCAAGTCAACTTCAGATTGAACAATTCTGCCATCAGCCTGCGATATTCCATATAAAAGATGCAACAACTGCAGTCTGGATGAATAATCCATATTCATCTTTATTTGGTTCCCAACCTGATCAACTGGAATATTTTGCTTTAAAATTTCCCGCAATAATAATACAGATTCTCTTGCAGCTTGTTCTCCAAAAGACTTACGAAAATAACTACGTACATAATCAAGTTCCGAAGTTTTAACAATTCCGTCAACTTTCATAACAGCAGCAATAAGAACTAATAAACTCACTACAAAATCCCCTTTTGATGTTTCTATATTTGTCTTATTCCTTGCAGGTAGTTTTTGTGCACCGTCAAGAAAGCTACCAACTAAAAAACCCAGTAGTGCTCCAATGGGGCCAAGAATAACCCAGCCAAGACCTCCTCCTATCCATTTTCCTAATTTTGCCATAAACGATTCAATTCATTATAAACATCTAAAATCTGAGGAATAATCATATCATTATCATTGTTATAAATAATGATATCTGCTTTGTTTTTTTTAATATCATCAGACAATTGGTTTTTCATAATTGTCTGAATTTTTTTTCTGGATAAATTATCTCTTTTGACAATTCGTTTTATTCTGGTTTCTTCGGAGGAATAGACTAAGAGATTCTTATCAGTCAGATTTTTAAGTTTGTTTTCAAATAGGATTGCTGATTCAATAATGACAAATGAACAACCAGAATAATTAGTTTTCCATACATTAAAATTTTCAATTACAATTGGGTGTACAATGCTATTAACTAATTGCAGTTTTTCTTTATTTGCAAAAATAATATCAGATAATTTTGATTTATTTAGTTGATTATTATTATCATAAATATCACGACCAAAATTATTTATTAATTGTTTTTTTATAATTCCTGATGTATTTAGCAGGGATTTGGAAACATTATCAGCATTAAAAACTGGTATATTCAATTTGCTAAACACTTCACAGACAATTGTTTTTCCGCTGCCAATACCACCTGTTATTCCTAAAGTTTTCATCATTAATAATTTATTAATTCATATCTTATATTAGCTTTATTAATGCTTGATTCGCAGATGTTTTTTAAGGTTGTATGAAACTTTCACTTATATATATACAAGTAACATTGCTTAACCTTACTAAGTTCTCGACCAAATTCTTATCTGTTGATTTTGACAAAAATGAAAATTTCATATCAGGAATTATTTTCGAATTATATAGCTGATACTTTTAGGATTAAAATCAATATTGTCAGCATTTTCAGGGTGTTTAACCAGATTCAATTTCAGTTTATTTCCAAGGTTGTTTTCAATTTTCTGGTAATCAGTAACAACTCTGAAACTATTAGAATCTATATCGGCAAATTGACTCAAACCAACCATGAAAGTTATATTTACATCTTTTGGAAAAAACTCAATTGTTAAGGAATCAGGAATGTTTATTACTTCAACAGGTATTTTAATACTTTTTTCAGTAAATTTTTCAACTTCAATTAATAATTTCACTATGGAGCGAGAAATTTCAATGTTATCGTAATTCAAAATTGCAACGTTCATCTGAATTGATTTATTAACATTATTTAAAACATTATTTGTCGTTTTAACATAATTCATTGTATCAAGAATTGACAAAGGCCCTGTAATTGTAACACTATCAGGCTGAATAAGGATTTCGTCTTTTATTTTATATTGCTTTTCCAGGTTTACTTTTACATTTGAAAATACCGGAACTTTTTTTTCACCCATTTCAGCCAGATTAAAATAAAGGCTGTCGGGAGAAATAGCAGTTATTTCTATATCTGAGCTAAAAAACTTTTGAAATTTAATTTTTAATGCATCAGTTAAAATAAAAAATTCATATGGTCCTTTTCTTCTAAGTTGCCTTAAATTATATGACTCAAGATCCACTGTAAATGGCTTTAAAAAAGGATTGGCTTTATACTGAAATAAAATATATCCATTTCCTCTCACTTGAATTGTCAAATTATCAGGAATATTGCCTACAGCAATTTTATCTTCAGGATAATTGATGATTTCGATAGGATAATTAAAACTTGTCAAATATTCTTTTGACAAAGCATTAAGCAACCAAAATGTAGATGAAATAAGCAAAAACAGAAAGAACAAAAAAACTCTACGATTGGTCTCTTTCCGTTCAGATCTGAAAATTCTGTTTAATTTTTCAATTATTTTTTTTTTCAACTTGTTGGTTGATTATTATTTGATTGCCAATTAACTTTATTTCTAAAGTAAATTATTTTTTCTCAGTATCAGAAAAATCTTTAACAATTGCGCTTTTATCAACCCTAAGTCTCATCTTGTCTTCAACTTCAATAATAACAATATTATCACGAATGTCGGCAATTTTACCGTATATTCCTCCTGTTGTAACTATTTTGTCACCTTTGTCAAGCGATTCACGAAACTTTCGGACTTCTTTCTGTTTTTTCATTTGTGGTCTGATCATAAAGAAATAGAATACAAGGATTATTAATCCAAGAAAAATAAAAGAACTGTAAGGACTTTGTCCTTCCTGTGAAGGAGCCATTAAAAAAACACTTAATAGATTCATTATTTAAAATTTATTGATTAGTAATTATTCTTCGGGGACAAGGATTTCTGCTGTAAAACTTAATTCCACAGTATTGGGTTGTGAATTTGTAATAACAGTAATTGTTTTATGCTGTCGCCCTGTTCTGCCTGAGCTGTCGAATACTATTTCAATTTCTCCTTCTCCACTGGGTTTTACAGGCTCCTTATCATATTTTGGAACAGTACAACCGCAAGATGCTTTCACATTTGATATTATCAGATCACTTTTTCCCACATTTTTAAATTTATATACATGCGAAACTTTTTCGCCCTGAATAATTACACCAAAATCATGAATGCTTTCGGCTACTGAAAAAACAGGCAATCCTTCTGTTGTTATATTACTATCTTCAGCAGAAATAGGATTATTTATCAGATCAGAAGATAAATCTTCATTTTTTTTATCATTTCCGGGATTACAACTTATTATGAAAAGACTTGATAAATAAATAAATAACAGAATTAACTTCATCTTTCGAATTTTAATAAAATAATCTGCAAATTAAGTATAAATTTGGCTGATACACAACAAAAATTACATCCGATTTGTTAATTTTTATTAATTCTCACCAATAAGACCTCTCCCTTTTTTAATTATCTTATTTTCTGATTTTAAGAATTGAATGATTTTATCTAAAATTCCATTAACAAAAAGGCTGCTTTTTTCTGTACTATAATATTTTGCCAGTTCAATGTACTCATTAAAAGAAACTCTTACCGGAATAGATTGCATTTCAGTAATTTCACAAATGGCCATTTCAATTAACAGGATATCCATAAATGCAATTCGGTCAATATCCCAGTTTTTGCTGAATTTTTTTATCATTTTCACATTTTCATCATGGTTTAAAATACAGCTATGAAAAACTATTTTTACAAATTCAATATCTTCATTATTTTTATACATTTCAGGCAAATCAGTGGCATTGTCCTGGTTTTCTTTGAACTTTTCAAGCATTTTCAGAATCATACTGATCACAAATTCAACATCATCATTCCAATAAATGCTTTGTTCTTCAAGAACCTGATATAACAATTCATTATTTGCAATTATTTCTTCATAGATATGCAGAATGATTTTTTTATCAATAGAATAAGATTCCTCAGAGTTCTGCATATATTTGATATAGGTTTCATTTTTCAATATTTCATAATAAATGTTTTTTATAAGTTCAGGATAATTCACCCAACTCATTTTTAATTTATTAATATAATTATTGAATGATACATTTTGATTAATCTGCTCAATAACCTTATTGTTAATAAACTTTATGTTGGGGTGTAAATCTTCGAAACTGGGAATTTTCTTATCCTTTGCCAATTCTATTCTTGATTCTGCATATTTCTGTATATCTATCAATAACAACAAAATGTAATGAAACAAATCATATGCTTTATTAATGCTAAAAAATAATTCTTTCTCCGCTTTTTCAATAGAATCGTTACCGGAATTAATAAAAGCGTATAATTCCTGCATTATTTTTATTCTCAACAATCTGCGACTTAACATTTTATTTCAATTAACATAAAAAATCCTATCAACAAAAGTATGTTTTATTTTTCTATTATTGAACAGTTATTAACAATCAAATTTGAAAACAATTTAATATTATTTATTAGTTC
>JBDRPR010000565.1:0-7008 GCA_043826845.1 Bacteroidota bacterium | reverse complement strand
ACTATTTTTCTAAAAGTGATTATAAAACATCCGAAACCTATTATAGCAAAGCAGTTGGAATATTTTCAGATAAACAATACCCAAAAGATAAACTTGCTGAAATAAAAACAATATTAGATAAAATTGCCGCTCAGGAAAATGAAAAGCAACTTGATGAAGCAGTATTTAAAACTGAAGAAGAAAAAGTTAAATTTTTATCTGAGTTGGCGAAGAAATATCCTGAAGGTGCAACAGTAGAGAATTACGATTTAAAAGGAAAAAAAATCAAACGTATTGTTGTTGTTGCCGATGGTATAGCAAATGATTACAGAGAAGTGACTCATGACTGGGGAGGTGTTTTCTATTTCAAAAATGGACAAAATGTTTCCAAGCAAGTATTTTTAGTCGAAACAAAAGAATAATTTTTCGGATATGAATCCAACATTTAATTCAATCAATAAATTTTTCAACACAAATAATATTGCAATTTCTGGAGTATCAAGAGATAAAAACAAATTTGGGTATCTGGTTTTTAAAAAATTATCTGAAACGGGAAAAAAAATTTATCCAATTAATCCAAATACTGAAATAATTGATGATTGCAAGTGTTATCAATTAATTTCTGATATACCGGAAAACGTTGAACATTTAGTTATTTTAAATAATAAAAACCGTGTACTGGAAGTATTGGAATCTGCAAAATACACAATGATTAAAAACATCTGGATACAAAAAGGATCTGAATCAGGAGAAGTATTGAATTATCTGAAAAACAATTATTCAGATTATATAACACATGAATGTATTTTTATGTGGACAGAGCCCGTTAAAGGTGTGCACAAATTTCATAAAAAGATCAGGAGATTTTTCGGAAAACTACCAAAGTAGCTTACTTTATAACAATATCATAAGTGTTCAGTGGATTTTTTTCATCATGATGTTCAAAGATACTCAACAAGTACTTACCTTTAGGTAATGATTTGTTTAATGGTAAAATGTATTTTTGTTGGATATTTTCATTCAATTTAAAGCTATTCTTTTGCAAAACACTATCATTTAAACTTATTGTATATAAAAAACCTGTTACAGGCTTATTATAATAAACATCAAATGAAATGGTGTCATTATTAATTAAATAAAGATTATCCTGCATTTCATTTTCTCCTATACGGAAAATATTTTGTTCAGGCGCAGCCGGTTTATAACAGGTTATTGTATATGTACTGCATGACACTGAATAAAAAGATAACATTGATAAAATTATTCCACCAATAAACAATTTTAATGAAGTCAGATATCTGTCATTTTTTTTCAGTACCAATAATAAACATATTATAATAAAAAATAAACCGATTAAAATGACAAGTGGGAAAAAAATGTACTGTTTTTTCATCATATAATAATTTATTTTAGTTGTATGACTGAGCCTCCATATTTCTGATTATTATATTATTGTGTCTGTGAATCTTTATGCATGGAGGTTTCATTTTAAAATTCTAATAATGATCTTTTGGCAAATATTTTTTTAATTCAGGATAATTTATTCTATATACCAGCCAGTCAATCATTTTTCCTAAAATAATATCATTCAAATCATCAATCTGAAACTTAAATTTCATTCTCTTTTTCTTATTATCCTTGCTGTTTGTCTGACTGGTTAACTTTTCATAAACTACAATCTTTATTTTTCCATGTTCTTCAGGTATTTTAAAAAAAATACGTCTCCAGGCCATGTACATATTCTTTTTTGAAAAAAAAATTGCGACTCGCTTATTTTGCATTAAATGTGCAGAGCCATAAAATTCATAGTGATCATCTCCACTTAAATAAGTATGACCAACCTCCATGCTGGGCTTTCTTTCGTTTGGTGAAATTCTGTTGATTCGCTCAATGATTTCAACTAATCTGGAAATAAAAGGTAAGAGTTTTTTATGATTATCATTAATAATAATATTATCAAAATGGTTTTCTTCTTTTACCTCATTTTCTTTAATTAGCTGTCTGTGTTCAGCTTCATCTATCCATTTTAATTCCATGTAAATTGAAATTTTAGTCTAATAAAAATAGTTTTTTTAATCAGGTTTTTCCAAAATAATTTGATATTTTTTTTATGATTTTTGAAGAAAAATAAAATACATGTCCGATTATTGAAATTGTTTAATCACAAGTATGAAACCTCAAAGCAAGCTTTGGAAACCAATTCCGAAGCAAAGCTGCGAGGTATTGTACCCTCCGACTTCGTCGGTATTGTTCGACTTGCAAATTTCAGTACGCTCACTCCTGAAATTTGAGTCTCACGAATAAAATTTGAAAGTAAAAATCATAATTTTCAGTTACATTTGTAAAATTATTCAATTACTTTATTATATGCTTTGTCGATTTATTTTAAAAATATTCGGTTGGAAAGAAACAAATCCTTTCCCTGATATTGACAAAATAGTCGTAATAATTGCCCCACATACAAGCATGATGGATTTTATTATCGGTAGGTTATACTATTGTTCAATTCAACGAAAACCATATTTTATTATTAAAAAGGAAATGTTCTTTTTTCCTTTTGGTTATTTGTTAAAATGGGCAGGTGGGATTCCTGTTGACAGAAAACATGCAATCAGCGTAATAGATCAAATTATCAACAAAATAAATAAATCAAAAAGAATAGTAATAAATATTACCCCTGAGGGTACAAGAAAAAAAGTCACAAGATGGAAAAAAGGATTTTATGAAATTTGTCAGAAATCGGGACTTCCGCTGGCCATAGGTTCACTTGATTATAAAAAAAAGGAGATTGGTGTTATGGCAATATTCCCAATATCTGGCGATTATCCAAGTGATATAATAAAAATTAAAAATTATTATAAAGATAAAACAGGCAGGTTTCCTGATAGATTCAGTATTTAAAAAAAATGTATTTTTAACAGATTTTGAGAATGAAAATCCAAAGAATTTAAAAAAAAAATTGTGGACAAAAAAACAAAGATTAAAAATCTAAAAATCACCATTATTCAAAGTGATGTAGCCTGGGAAAACAAGGCATTAAATATTATTCATTTTGGTGAATTAGTATCTGATATTCAGACTGAAACAAACTTAATTATCCTCCCTGAGATGTTTACGACAGGATTTACTATGAAGCCTGAAAAGTTTTCTGAAGAACTGAATGGTGAAACAGTTAACTGGATGAAAAGTATTGCAAAATCGAAAAATACTACAGTAATAGGCAGTATAATAATATCAGACAATAATGAATATTATAATCGTCTTTTATCAGTTGACTTTAAAGGCAATTGCCTGTTTTATGATAAAAGACATTTATTCAGAATGGGTAATGAGCATAATAATTATTCTAATGGTTCTGAAAGACTAATTGTTGATATTAATCACTGGAAAATATGCCCGCTTATTTGTTACGATTTAAGATTCCCTGTATGGAGCAGGAATAAAGGCGATTATGATATTCTGATTTATATTGCCAACTGGCCAGAAACACGCAGAGAAATTTGGATTACATTATTAATGGCAAGGGCAATTGAAAACCAATGTTATGTCGTGGGAGTGAACAGGATCGGTGTTGACGGCAATGCAATTTCCTACTCAGGTGATTCTATTGTTGTAAATCCTAAAGGAACCATTATTTCCGGTACAAAACCATATAAAGAATCTGTTGAAACAATTGAATTATCACTGGATGAACTTACTGAATTCCGTCAAAAATTTCCTGTTGGACTGGATGCTGATAATTTTAAAATAATCGGATAATTTTAAAATTATTTGATTGTAAAAACAAAGTTTTTCAGAAAAACAAAAGATACATTAGTGTAAAACAAATAATTATAATTGGAATTTTCAATCCTATGGTAATCGATTTTCAATTGCATCAATTGATTATCCTTTGTGCAAAGAATGGTTTTTTATTTCTCCTATTTGTATTGACTATGTGATAATTACTAGTTTTAAGAATACTTTTTTTCTATTTATTACATTGTTGTCTATTGTTGAATTATTCGTAAATCCATTGAATAATCATAAACCAACAAACCACCCAGATAGCCACAATAAACAATAGTAAGTACAGCTAAAAGCTGAAAAATTAAAAACAGGTATTTATAACTTTTCTTTTCTTTTTTAAAATATATAACAAAAATCCTTATTGCAAAAGAAATAATAAAAAACAAATAGGTAATATTTGCATATAGTTCGTGCAAGTCTTTTAAATCTCTTCCAGTTCCATCATAGCTTCTGGAAAAAAACTCACCTGTTAGCCATGAAGCAAAAATAGCAACTGCTGCTAAAAGCATAATGAAAAAACCTGCAGTTTTTTTCCATTCTTTTTTTCTTATAAAAATATAATAAGCATCGAAAACAAATCCAATTACAACCAGAGCAATTGAAAAATGGACTACCATCGGGTGAAAATGGACTGTATTCATATTAGTTTTCGATATAATAATTTCCAATTAATCACATTTCTGATAAATTAATCCGAAATTTATCATGAAAGATTACTCATTGTCTTCTTTATCAATAATATCAATAGTTGGGGAACTAATATATTTTATATCATTTAGTCTGCCTTGTTTATATATAATATTCCCGTTTTCATCATATTCTTTTGGTTGGTTCTCTAATCCTATGATGATTGTGTATTGTCCTGTCACTTTTATTTTTTTACCATCAAACATTTTTGCCTGTTCAAGACTGAGATCAACAATATATCCATTAATTATATAACCGTCTTTAGCTGCCATTTCGTTCATGTTAAAATCTGATATAAACGATACAGTTTGAATTGTGTCGTTCGATCCAGTTTTAGTAGAATTTGTCTGTTGGCCATATATACAGATTGTAATAATCAGAAAAGTAAATATCAGAATGGCTTTCATGTGTTTAAATTTTAGGTTTAGTAATTACTCGTTTATAAAATAGGATTATCCAAATACAACAAATCTGTTATTTTGTACAAATATATAAAAGTATTTCCTGAAACAAAAATTTATTGATTTTAAGTAACATAGATTATTAAAAATCAAAATATTGGTGTATTGAAAATTGTATTCTTTTACTTTTCAAAAGTACTTCTTTACTAAACAACCTATCTGTCGAAATAAAATATCATATTTTTATCAGGCATAAAATCTTTTTTACTCCAGTAATAAATCGCTTTATCTTTAATTTGCTCAGTGCTATCAGGGCTATATGAGGCAGATGTAATTCTCATATTAACTGGAGTTATTAACTTATAAATGGCTTTTTCAAACGGAACACCCCATTTTTGAGTTGTTATTAGAATATATTCTGCCTTATTTTTCAATAATTTTTGTTTGTATGAAATTTTATATTTCCCTATTCCATATGGACTAAGCCCTACTTTAAAAAAAAATCCTTTTTCTGTTTTATTTGTAATTATATTTTGTGATTCTGCATTGAAATCAATTGCATTGATTGAATCAACTTCACCATATAGACTATCAACAGGAAATGGATAAAACAAAACCTGTTGTATTTCTTTATCTCCGTTATTACAAAAATTATAGATACCATCGACATAGAAAAACCCGTTCTTTATTTCAAAAGTCAAATCTTCACGATAAAATTGAAGGTTTTGGGAAAATATGATATAAGGGAAAAGGAATAAGCAAAATAAAATGAATGTCTTCATATATTTTACTTCACAATAATTAATTTATTTGTAGCAATTTTCCGTCCATCCAATTCCAGATTACAGTAATAAATTCCGGATGTAACAAAATTACCTGAGCTTAAACCATCCCATTTTATAGAATATTTGTTTTCTGAGTTATAAGTATTTACAGGTAAAATGCATACTATCTCGCTGTTTGAATTGTATATTTTTATCAGAGATTTTGTATAATGCCCGCCTGCAGGTATTTCAAACGATATTGTTGTTTCGCCGGTTGAAGGATTTGGATAACATGATAAACTAATATTCGTTTGAAAAGGATTAAGGTAAATATCAGATAACAACGTATCAATAATAAATTCAAAATAATTTATTGAGTCGGGTTCTATGTTTATTAATGAATCAGTCAAAACCAGCGAAGATTGAAAGAAAAGTTCAACAATGTATCTGCCACTGTATTCCTGTTTTGTAAAACTTCCAGTTGAATCGCTTAAAGTGCTATTAAAAAAATTGCAACATTGATAAGATGGCGCACCACAACATTGGCTGATGCCAATAAATATTCCTGTAACCGGATTATGTATGTTGTCAAAAACAAATCCGGTAAAAGTACCATTTGCGGATGAAGGTTGAAAAGGATTATATCCTATTGTAGGATTTATATCTTTTACTAAATGATATTCAATTGTCCATCCTGGGTATGGGCCATAACATGAATAAGCTAAGTTGACTATGGACTGCCCAATTAATGGAGCTGAAATCTGGGATCCAGAAATATTACCAAAATATATCTGATCAAACGAATACCCTATCGTGTCGGTAATAACAATAAAATCTCCATTCCTGTTAATATGTAAAAGACTTTGTAAACTATCCTGAGTTATCACCATAGTACTATCAAAAATAATATATATCCCATTTTTAAAATAAAATGTACCTGTTGAAGTAGTGATCCGGTATCCATCAAGCGTAGAGTCGTTATAAAACCCTGATGGAAAAACTAATTCAATAAACCATGTCGAATCGTTAATCAAGTAGAATTCACTAATTACAGGAGGAGAAGTAATTGGATTTGCCTTTGTAAACCCAATTAAAAACATTACTATTAATACAATAACTGTTTTTTTCATATGTTTCATTTTTTATCATGTTTCATTTTCATCGGGCATTTTTTTTAGTTTTCGCCCAAAACTATCTACCCTTTCAAAAATACAAAAAAAATCAATTAAAACTTTATTTTTTAATAGTAACTGATGTTACGCAAAAGCAATATAAAGAAGATTCCTCACTTTGTTCGGAATGACATTGCATGTCTTTTACAAGAGGGAGAGGGTGGGCGTCCAAATAAATAATTTAAATTGAGAACAACTATCATAGACGCCCACCCT
>JBDRPR010000564.1:0-11263 GCA_043826845.1 Bacteroidota bacterium | reverse complement strand
TTCAATATCTTTAATTCTGAGTTCAGAAATTTTTACATCATTATTTAATGGGATTTTTTCATAATAATATGGAATAAGCAATGAGTCATTCAAATATACAGCGTTTTCGAACCATAAAAAATAGTTATTATCAATATTATTTTTCAACAATAT
Organism: Bacteroidota bacterium; assembly: GCA_043826845.1. Classification (GTDB taxonomy): domain Bacteria; phylum Bacteroidota; class Bacteroidia; order Bacteroidales; family CAYTAU01; genus JBDRPR01. The sequence goes on along the minus strand of JBDRPR010000564.1, from coordinate 11,110 downwards.
CTGATCCCATACAATTTCTCTTTTTATCTGATTGTTTTGGGAAAAGACACAAACTACATTAAGGCATATAATAGAAAATATAAAAAACTTTTTCATCATGTGAAATATTGTACAAATTAAATAAAAGAAATTGAAAAATGAGTAAAGTTTTTTATCAAAATAATATAATATTGAGCAGTTTTATTTGAAATTTTTTAATATTATTTTTTTAAATTTTTGGTATTTATTTAAGAAAATATTTGTAAACTTGCAAATTATTGAAAAATAAATTAGGCAAATGATAAATCGTCTTATTGGATTATTTTTAATATTAATCCTTGCAATAGCCGGATATGTTAAAGCTCAGGATCCTCAATTTACTCAATTCTACGCAAATAGATTGTATTTAAATCCTGCTTTTGCAGGAGCTGACAGGTGTCCGAGATTAACTTTGAATTTCAGAAATCAGTGGCCTGCATTAGGTTCAACCTATGTAACTTATAGTGCTTCTTTTGATCAATATGTAAGACCAATTGAAGGCGGTTTGGGTTTACATATTATGCAGGATGTTGAAGGTGACGGTGCTATTTCAACTTTTTACTTTAGCGGAATGTATGCATATACTATTCCTGTAAATAGGGATTTTTCAATTACTGCTGGATTTCAGGCTTCATTTTTACAGAAAAAGTTAAATAATGATTTTATATGGCCAGATATGATTCATCCATTGTATGGTCCGATTTATCCTACCAGAGAAACTTTGGTTCCTACTAACCTTAATGATATTTCATTTGATTTTTCTGCCGGTGCGATAGGTTTCACCAGAGAATTCTTTTTTGGATTTGCAGTTCACCATCTGACCGAACCTTCAGAATCCTGGAGAGAAGCCAGTGATGCTGTTTTACCAAGAAAATATACAGTTCACTTCGGTACTAACATACCGATTAAAGCACAGGGCTTCAAAAAAGGAGAATTATATTTGTCTCCAAATTTATTATTCCATCAGCAACGAGATTTTCAACAGTTGAATTTTGGTTTGTATCTTTTCAGAAAGAATTTGGTTGGAGGTATCTGGTTCAGACAAAATTTCAAATTCCATTACGATTCATTTGTTATGATGTTGGGATTTAAACAAAAAAGATTTAATATAGGATACAGTTATGACCTTACTGTTTCGAAATTAAGCAACCAGACATTAGGTGCTCATGAAATTTCTTTTTCTTATTTATTTAATTGCCCGAAAATAAAAGAAAAATTCAGGACAATAAGTTGTCCATCATTTTAGTTATTTAAGAAGTATTAATTAAAACTATATATTTATGAAAAATACAGTTTTAACAATCAAAGTTTTCTCAGTACTTTTATTATTAGTTGTTTCTTCATGTAAGAAAGATCTTTCTAATTCTACTGGCTGGGCTTATAATGATGAAAGAAACGGTGGTTATGAGAGACCTTTTTATGAAGAGCAGGAAACAGGACCAGGTTTGGTATTTATCGAAGGTGGTACTTTTTCGATGGGAAGAGTTGAACAGGATGTATTATATGAATGGAGCAATACTCCAAGAAGAATAACTGTTTCATCTTTTTATATGGACGAAACAGAAGTCAGAAATATTGATTACCGCGAATACTTGTACTGGTTAAGTAGGGTGTTTATTGATTATCCTGAAGTATATTATATGCAACTTCCGGATACATTAGTGTGGAGAAATAAACTGGCTTTTAACGAACCATTTGTGGAAACATATTTCAGACATCCTGCATATCAGGATTATCCGGTAGTTGGTGTTAACTGGCTGCAAGCAACCAATTTTTGTGCATGGAGAACAGACAGGGTAAACGAATATATTATGGTGAGAGAAGGATTACTATATTGGGACCCATCAGGTCAGACAGGTGAAGAAAACTTTAATACAGAAGCATATCTGGCCAATCAATATGATGGTTTGGTTAAAGATCAAATGATTGATTATAACCCAAATAATGAATTCAGAAAAGTTAGAATTGAAGACGGTGTTTTTCTTCCAAAATACCGTTTGCCAACCGAAGCTGAATGGGAATATGCTGCATTGGGATACATTGGAAATATGTATGCTGAAGAAAGAATTTATCATCAGAGAATATATCCTTGGAACGGACACTATATAAGAATAGATGACAGAAGTGGTTTTAAAAACGATGAAGTAGGACAAATCAGAGCAAATGCTGTCAGAGGAAGAGGTGATTATATGGGAACAGCTGGTGGCCTAAATGATAAGTTTGATATTACATCACCGGTTGAAGCTATGTGGCCTAATGATTATGGTTTATATGCAATGGCGGGAAATGTTAATGAATGGGTAATGGATGTTTATCGTGCTATGACATTTGAAGACATGGATGAATTCAGGCCTTTCAGAGGAAACGTATATGAAACACAAATCAGAGATGATGAAGGAATGATTGCAGAAAAAGACAGTCTTGGAAAAATACAGTATAGAAATGTTACAGATGAAGAATGTTTTAATCGCAGAAATTACAATACCGCAGATAACATTAACTTTTTAGACGGAGATTTTGAATCAAGCACTGAATATAAGGCAGAAGATAATTATAAAGGCGTTGATAATTCCACAAGGATGTATAATGAAGGAAAAGAAGATTCACAATATAAATTTCCACCGAACTATAAAGACGGAAGTACACCAAATTATCGTGGAAAACAATTTATGCAGTCACTTGTTGATAACAGGTTACGAGTTTACAAAGGTGGAGGTTGGAAAGATAGAGCTTATTGGTTGTCTCCGGGAGCAAGAAGATACCTTGATCAGGAACAATCAAGAGACGATCTGGGTTTCAGATGTGCTATGCACAGAGTTGGTAGCCAAACACAAATGTTCTAATAGTATAAATTATCATAATTAAAGCCCCATCGGGGCTTTTTTTTTATTATGGACATAAAAGAAATATATAAGATTTATTTAAAACATCCTGAAATTTCAACAGACAGCAGGGAAAATTTAAATAATAAATTATTTTTTGCTCTTAAAGGTGATAATTATAATGGAAATGTTTTTGTGAAGGATGCCTTGGATAATGGCGCTGCTTATGCGATTATTGATGATAAAAATTATTTCATTGATTATAGGACGATTTATGTTGATAATAGTCTTTCAGCTTTGCAAAAGCTGGCAAGATTCCACAGGGATCAATTTGACATTCCGTTTATCGGAATTACCGGCACAAATGGGAAAACAACAACAAAAGAATTAATCACTTCTGTTTTAAAGCATAAATATAACGTCTTGGCTACTTCTGGAAACTTCAATAATCATATTGGGGTTCCTTTAACGATATTAAAAGTTAATAGAAAAACGGAAATAGCTATAATTGAAATGGGTGCAAATCACCCGGGAGAGATTTCTGATTTATGCAAAATTGCAAACCCTGATTTTGGCGTAATAACAAATATTGGAAAAGCACATTTGGAAGGATTTGGTTCAATAGACGGAGTGATAAAAACAAAAAAGGAATTATATGATCATTTGGAAGCAAAAAATGGGAAAGTATTTATTAATTCAGATAATGATCTTTTAAAGAAAATATGTAATGCTGAGACAATTGACTATGGTTCAAATTCATCCTCTTTTATTTCGGGTAAAATTGTGGAGTTGAATCCTTATTTAAAATTATCATGGAATACAACAAATAATGCTCCTGTTTTTGAAATTCAATCAAATCTAATTGGTAAATACAATTTTGAGAACGCTTTATGTGCAATATGTATCGGAAAATATTTTAATGTTGATGATAAGAAAATCAATCAGGCAATCTGCAATTATATTCCTGAAAACAACAGATCTCAGATAATTAAAGGGGGGAATAATACAATAATTATGGATTGCTATAATGCAAATCCAACAAGTATGCATGAGGCTTTGAGTAGTTTCAGTCAAACCAGAACTGATTTATCTAAAGTCTTAATCCTTGGTGACATGCTTGAACTAGGTGAATATAAGGAAGCTGAACACAATAAAGTCATTGATGATATTAAAAATTATGGTTTTAAAAAGGTTTTCCTTGTTGGCAAAATTTTCTCAGGAGTTGAAATTTCAGATAATTTTAAATCATTCAATAATAATGACTCAATAATTGAATATTTTAAAACCAGTCCTTTGAAAAATGCCTTTATATTAATAAAAGGATCAAGGGCAATGAGGTTGGAGAAACTTCTGGAATATCTTAAATAATATCAATAATTATCAAATTTCAAATCACTGAATTTTTTAATTTTCTTAACAAAAAAGCTATATACAATAGACTTTTTATAAATTTCTTTGTGTTTAAATATTTTGAAACTCTTAAGGTTTTGTCTTCTTTTTGGTCTGAATATTTTCAATTTGGAATAAAATGAAACATGAGCTTTAAATACTGAAACAAAATTGGTGAATTCAAAACTGAAAAGAAATTTTATTGCTGCGATACCATCAATAATAAATCTTATAAAAAGCATTTTATTAACTTTTTCAGGTGCTGCATTTTTATAAATAAGAAATAGATTATTTCGAAAGTTCAGATAAGTTTTGCGGGGGTTTGTCTTTTTTAATGTTCCTCCTCCTAAATGATATACAGTCGATTCATGACAATAATAAATTTTATATCCTTGGTTTTTAAGTCTCCAGCATAAATCAATTTCTTCCATGTGTGCAAAAAAGTCTTTATCCAATCCCCCAGCTCTATGAAATAAATCAGCCCTGATCATCATACATGCTCCGGTTGCCCAAAATATCTCAGAAGAATAGTTATATTGTCCGGTATCTTTTTCGTTCATATTAAACAATCGACCTCTGCAAAATGGGAATCCATATTTATCAATATAACCACCTGCAGCTCCGGCATATTCAAATTCATCTCTTTTTTCATCTGAAATTATTTTTGGCATACAGGCTGCAACATCAGGTTGACTTTCCATACAATTTAGTAATGGTTCAAACCAGTCTTTAGTAACCTCTATGTCAGAATTAAGTAATATATAGTGTTCAGCTTCAATATCTTTCAATGCAATATTATAACCTTCAGCAAATCCATAATTTTTATCCAGTTCAAGAATTTTAACACTGGGAAAAGTATTTGAAACATAGCTGATAGATTCATCATCAGAAAAATTGTCTGCAAGATAAATGGATATTCCTGACCCATTGGAAAATTTAACAACACTTGGCAAGTACTTGTTTAAAAGTTCTTTTCCATTCCAATTGAGAATTACTACTGCAATTTTATCCATCAATCTGAAAATTTATGGGCTAAAGATAGTTAAATACTAAAAAACTGTGCAATGAATTTATTTGAAATTACTTATTGAAATTTTCCTTTGCCTGACTGCCAATCTGTTCGTCACTGTCTTGCAGATCAAAGTTGTACAGAGTATTATTACGTTTACTTAACCTTCTTTCCCATTGCGAATCGTAAATCTCACCCTTTGCTGTAGAATGTAACAAGGAATAATCGCCAATCAATTCAGGGTTATAAAAGACAAATTTTACATTGATTTGTTCTCCGTATTGTGAACTTGCTTTATAATAATGCCATATTTCATAAGGATAAGCTGATGGTTCGTGCTTGCTTTCTATTACATTATTAGGAGCACCATAAGAAAGGTAAATCCTACCTCTATCAGTTTCATACCCTTTATATATCCTTGTAGAGTATAAGTTATTTACCATTTTAACCTGTTCGTAATATAAATCCCATTCCAGCTCAGGATTAACGGGATTTCTCTTTATCCAGAAATCATGAAAAAACTGCTGCATAAATTCAAGACTCTTAGAATTCACTTGATTTTTAATGAATTGCTTTTCATTAATATCAGCAATTGGTGCAAGACAATTTATATATTCTATCAAAGTGTCGGTATTCGTATAATTTTTAGCAAAAGAATTGTCAAATGAAACAGGTTCAATATTAGAGGCTTTTAATGTTTTTGACGGAGCGCTTCTTTGAAAAAAACGATATTGTTTAGATAAAAGCTTATTTTCTTTATCTCTTACTTCAATGACAAGATTATAATTTCCTGAAGTTAATTGGTCAATATTAAATTCAGAGAAAATAATATTTATTTTTTCAGGATTTTGTCTTTTAAATCCTGAAAAATCATGTAATACAAATTTGTTGTTTGCATTTTCAATATAATACTTTATTAAAAAGTTTTTATCTGATTCTATCTCAATATCAGAATTATATATTTCACAATAAAAATTAAGTGTTTTCAAATTTTCAGGAAAGAAACTCGATATATATGGCACAAGATCATATCCGTTTTTTGTCAGCATATTTGTTCCATCAGCAATACTATAACTTTCTACAAATTGGATACCCGACATCGAAATTTGACTATCAGGTATATTTATCTGAATAATATCATAGTAAACATATTTCTCCTTATCCGAGTTGATATCTTTAACACTTAATTCAAAATTATATATTCCATTATTAAGTTTTATCCTTTGCAAATCAACATAATTCGGAAAAACACTATCATTTATTTCAATTTCCGGACTCTTGAGATTGTATTTATTATAGGTAATGACTTCTCCATTTTGCTTAAAAATCATAGAAATTTCAATTGTTGACTGCAATTTATTGTTTTCATTAGGCACAAAAACTGCCGTTTTACCAATTATACTCATATAGGTTTCAAGATATGGACCGCTTTCGGAATTATAAAATACAGCATAACTGAAACTTGATGTAAGTGTTTGAGAAGTAGCAAGTATATTACTTGTTAGTATAATTAAAACTAAAATTTTTATTTTTCTCATTTTATACAAAATTTATTTTAAGTAAAAATAATTAAAAAAGATCGTATTTGCTTATTTATATTGTTAAAAGGTTGATATTATTTTCCAAACTTATTGTTTTATCTGTTTAATGGTTGATTTTTCCCATAATGTTATTTATAATATTCAGAAACTCTTTGTATATTTTAGCATTTGAAGCAATAATTTCTTTCCCAAAAATAAAATTTTTACTGCCTGAAAAATCTCCGGTCAGACCGTCTGCATTTTTAACTATCAATGAGCCGGCAGCAACATCCCATGGGCTTAAACTATATTCATAAAAAGCTTCAAATCTGCCACATGCTACATACGCAAGGTCTGTTGCTGCAGAACCTAGTCTTCTTATACCATGTGAATTATTCATGAAAAACTCAAGAGTTGCTAAAAATGGTTTAACTCTTTTGTAATCATAATAGGGAAATCCTGTTGCAATAAGCGAATCATTTACTTTTTCTATCTCAGAAACCTTAATAATATTTCCATCCAGAAATGAAGGGCTATTTTTCCATGTATAGAAACATTCATGTGCACCGACTTCAAAAACAACACCTAATAGAACTTCGTCGTGCTTCATCAATGCAATAGAAATGGCATAAGGTGCAAGACCGTGTATATAATTGGTGGTGCCATCCAGAGGATCAATTACCCAGTTGAAATCATCACTTTTTTTATCAATTGTATTTTCCTCAACAATAAAACCAGAATCCGGCAAAATTTTTATCAGACGGTTCACTATTTTTTGCTCAGAAGTTTTATCCACATAAGTGACAAAATCATGTACTCCTTTTCTGTCTATATTTTCGCCTGAAATTTTCAGAACATTATCTTTAATGAATATTCCTGTTTCTTTGGCAATATCGCACACTTCCATACAAATTTTTTCCAGTTCCATAGATTATATTTTAATTTTTGCCTGATTACCTGATAAGTATAATTCACCATTAATTACCTTATTCAAAAGATTTTTATTATATATATGAGTAACCCTTATGTAATTTCCTGTATAACCATGAATATTACCTTTATCATTAAAATTCTCGAAAAGCACATCATTTAATTTTCCGGCATTTTCAGATAAAAATCTGTTGTTCAGTTCTGCCGATAATTCATGTAATATTTTACTCCTTTTGTTCTTTAATTTTGAAGGTATTTTATTATTGAAATTAAAAGCTGGAGTATTTGGTCGTGGAGAAAAAGTAAAAACATGAAGGTATGATAATTTAAGATTATTCAGAAATTCAAATGTATCAGCAAAGTCTTCGTCAGTTTCTCCGGGGAAACCGGTAATGACATCAGCTCCAATGCCGGCATCAGGAAGGAGTTCTTTAATTTTGTTAATCAGATCAGCAAAAAGTTTGGTACTATAACGACGTTTCATTAATTCAAGAATTTTATCGGAACCAGATTGCAGTGGTATATGGAAATGTGGAACAAACCTTTTTGATCCGGCGACAAATTCAATAATTTCATTTGTAAGTAAGTTTGGTTCAATTGATGAAATCCTGAATCGTAAAATATCTTCTTTATTATCAAGACTTTTTAAAAGTTGCAAAAATGATTCTCCTGAAGACTTCCCATAATCTCCCAGATTTATTCCGCTCAACACTATTTCCTTAACACCATTTTCGGCAATTGTTTTTACAATATTTTCAACTTCATGAATTGCAATATTTCTACTTTTTCCTCTTGCCAAAGGAACTGTACAGTATGAACAATGATAGTCACAGCCATCCTGTATTTTAACGAACGCCCTTGTTCTTTCCCCCATAGAATAGGAGGAAAAAAAACTTTTTGTATTGTCTTCCTCACAAGCAATAAGTTGATTCTCCTGATTTGATTCAATATAATTTAGAATTTCACTTTTTTGGGAATTTCCGATAATTATATCTACATGTTTATTTTCCTGAAGTTTTATTGAATTAAGCTGAGAATAACATCCGGTAACTATGATTTTTGCATCAGGATTTAAACTAACAGCTTTATTAATTGAAAAATTACTTTTTCTGTCTGCATTTGAAGTAACTGTGCAGGTATTAATGACATATATATCTGCAACTTCATTGAAACTCACAATTTCATACCTGCTTTTATCAAGCATTCTTGTCATTTCAGATGTTTCAGTGAAATTTAATTTGCAACCTAAAGTATGGAAAGCAACCTTTTTGATTCCTGAATGGTTCAATCTTTGATTTTTTAGGCTACAAAATTACAAAAACAAAAACTGATTCTTGTAAAATTCTATAAAAGATCACTGGCAAGCTCTGCAAGATAACTTCGTTCTCCCTTTACCAGATTTACATGTCCGAAAATATCCTGTCCCCTCATCTTATCTGTCAGATATGTTAAACCATTTGATTTTGAATCAAGGTATGGACTATCAATTTGCTGAATGTCACCTGTAAATACAATTTTTGTTCCTTCTCCTGCTCTTGTAATTATAGTCTTGACTTCATGAGGAGTAAGATTTTGCGCTTCATCAACAATAAAGAAAATATTTGACAAACTACGTCCCCTAATAAATGCCAAAGGTGTAATTACAAGTTTTTCATCTTTTTGCATTTCCTCTATTTTGGCGTATTCCTTACTTTGAGATTTAAGACTATGTTTTATTACTGATAAATTATCAAACAAAGGTTGCATATATGGACCGATTTTGTCTTTCACATCACCGGGAAGGAACCCCAGATCTCTATTTGCCAATGGCACTATTGGTCTTGCAAGCAAAATCTGATTGAACAATTTATTTTGGTGCAACGCTGCAGCAAGGGCCAGCAATGTTTTTCCGGTTCCTGCTTTTCCAGTTAAAGCAACTAAAAATATATCAGGTCGTAACAAAGCATCTAAAGAAAAAGTCTGTTCAGCATTTCTGGGTTCGATGCCAAAAACCTGGAATTTTTCTACGCGCGAGATCAATCTTTTTTTTGAATCATAATGAGTTAGTGCGCTTGATCTTGTATTTCTAAGAATTTGATATTCATTTGAAGCAGGCTCAGTTTTAAAATTAAATTCTTCAACGGGTACTCCTTCACGTTTTTCGTATAATTTTGCAATTATTTCATGATCAAAATTTTCAATGATATCAATTCCCTTGTTTAAGGCTTCAAGGTTTCTTACTTTATCCGATTCATAATCCTGAGCCGGCAATCCAATTGATTTGGCTTTCATTCGCAAATTTATGTCCTTGGTAATCAGTATTACCTGTCGGTTTGTGTTTTTTTTCCTCACAAAATCTGCAATTGCAAGTATTCGGTGATCAGGAGTTTTCTCGGGAAAAGAAGCTTCTACTTCAGGAGAAAAAGGCTTTCCAGTTTCTATAGATAATGTACCTAAATTTTCACCCAGTTGAATTCCTTCTGTAAGCAATTTATCTCCCGATAATTTATCCAGTTCTCTTGTAAATTCCCTTGCATGCATATTAATCAAATCGCTGCCTCTTTTAAATTTATCCAGTTCTTCCAGAGCCACAATTGGAACGATAATATCATTTTCTTCAAATGAGAAAATACATCTGTAATCATGTAGTAAAACATTTGTATCAAGTACAAAAATTTTCTTTTTTGCTTTTGCCATATTTTATATATATTTAAAAAATAAATTTAACTCTATTTCACCTATATCTTTTAATAGGTTATGCTGTTTTTTTAACGTAGTGTTGTTAATAGTTTTTTTTCTTAAATGACAGATGATTAAGCATCGATCAATAAATTCAGTTTTTATATTTTCCCAATCACATATTATTATAAGCTATTTTTACTTTCAACAGCTTTAATTGTTCCATAAAATGAGAATTATTAATACTTCACTTCTATTATTAACGTTTGGATTGACTGTTTTATTGATAGTGCCGGGATTAATTCAGGATGGAATGTTTATGGACGGTCAGCAATATGCCTGTGTTTCGAAAAATCTTTCTGAGGGTTATGGCAGTTTCTGGTTGCCGCAATTAAACCCTTCATGGAATAAGGCAGATTGTAATTATTTTCTGGAACACCCGCCTTTAGTATATGGTATGCAGGCTACATTTTTTAAGATTTTTGGAAGTTCGATGTACGTTGAGAGATTATACTCTTTTCTGACAGCGATTGCAAATATTCTGTTTATTATATTGATATGGAATACTTTATTTGATAAAAACTCAGAATACAGAAGATTAAAATGGTTTCCGGTTCTTTTATGGATTACAGTTCCTGTTTGTTTCTGGTCATTTCAGAACAATATGCATGAAAATACATTGAGCTTTTTTACTCTGGCATCAGTGTTTTTTTCATTAAAAGCTGTTTATGCGGATAAAAGCAACAAATCTTATTTATTTGTTT
>JBDRPR010000563.1:0-2210 GCA_043826845.1 Bacteroidota bacterium | reverse complement strand
GCCATACCTGTTAATTTCTATTATCACATCCATCCGATCGAGTTTACAGGAGAACTTGCAAAAGCTATGGAGAGTTTTGGAACTGAAGCCAAAATGCCTTTTGCCTGGAGATTATCATATTATGTGAATCAAAGCATTATAGTTCTCATTATTTTAATTCTTGCAATAATTTACCCTTTATCAACAATTCTGAGATTAAAAATAATGAAAGCATTAAGAGGTTGAAAATATTGAATGTAAAAATAATGTATGTGTTCGGAAATATAGTTTACGGGTTGAGCGACTCGTTTGGGAGGAAGTCTTTGGTTATAGGAAAATACCATCTGCAATATACTATTGACCATACTAGCAGCCCAACCCATCAACCATTTACTTATGAGCATCAAAAATTTTCAGATAACCCGAACAGGTACAAAATAATTAGTTATAAATTTAAAAATATATCTGTATGATCTGGTTAGTTGCATGGCGAAATGTATGGCGTAATAAACTAAGAAGCCTTGTTGTAATCCTGGCAGTTGTTATGGGAATGTTTGGAGGAACTTTCACCATGGGACTGATGGATGGAGCAATGAAATCGAGAGTCGAAGAGGCTATTAATAACGAGTCTTCACATATTCAGGTTCATACGCCTGAATTTATGGAAAATAAAGAGCTGGTTTTCACTATTGATGAAACAAATGATGTGATTAACTTCCTGGAAAAAATGCCTGAGGTCGAAGCTTCCTCAGATAGATTTAAGATATTTACTTCATTAAGAACTGCCCATGGAAATACCGGAGTAGCCATTGTCTCTGTTGATCCTGACAAGGAAAGTTCACTTACAGCAATAAGTAAAAAATTGATTGAAGGAGAATATTTTAATGACAAAAAAAAAGAGCAGATCATTATTAGTAAAAAAACAGCAGATAAATTACAGGTCAGAATCGGTAGCAAGATTGCAGTTGACTTTGTTAAACTTGATAGTGTTCCTACTGCTTCGAGTTTTAAAGTTGTGGGCATATTCAAAACTTCGAATTCTATGTTTGATGAAATGACTGCATTTATCAGAAATAAGGATATGATTAATATTGTGGGATTTCCTGAAAATAAATCTCACGAAATTGCAGTCCGTTTAAAAAATAATGATGACCTTAATCTTGTTCAGCAAAAAATCAGTGATCAGTTTCCAGACCTTGATATAAAAACATGGATAGAATTGCAACCAGAAATTGGAATGCTTGTCGAAATGGGTGGTTTTATGCTTTTTGTTATTATGCTTATTATCTTGCTTGCTTTGTCATTTGGCATAATCAATACTATGCTTATGGCGATTATGGAGAGGACCAAGGAACTTGGAATGTTAATGGCTGTGGGAATGAGCAGGGGTAGAATTTTCAGAATGATTATGCTTGAAACAATATTTTTATCATTGACAGGTGCACTGATCGGTATGTTTGTCGGAGGAATTTTTATCGAATATCTGGGAAAATATGGTCTTGATCTTTCTCAATATGCTGAAGGTTTTGAGCAAATCGGCTATTCATCAATTATTTATCCAAGTTTAAGTTTAGCGAAGTATTTTTTCGTTCTTATTATGGTCATTGCAATAGCGATGTTTTCAAGTCTCTACCCTGCAAGAAAAGCATTAAAACTTAAACCGGTTGAAGCGTTAAAAACAGACAATTAAAAACATTTTATATGAAATGCCCATGATAAAAATTTATCACAAACCGTTCCGATAGCTATCGGAATGATTATTAGGCTCCCGATCCCGATAGCAATCGGGACCATGTGACAATAATTTAAAAAATAAAAAAATAAACACATGAATAAAATTATTGAAGTAAAAAATCTGCACAAAATTTATGACGAAAAAACAATTCCTGTTCATGCAGTCAACGGTATTGATCTTTGTTTTGAAGAAGGTGAATTTACGGCTGTTGTCGGACCATCAGGATCTGGTAAAACGACATTTCTGAATATTCTCGGCGGTCTTGATTCTGCAACAGAAGGGGAAGTAATTATAGATGATGTTAATATCGGAAAACTTAGCGGAAAAAAACTTACTGATTTCAGATTGAGAAATATTGGTTTTGTTTTTCAGGCATATAATTTAATTCCGGTTCTGACAGCAAAAGAAAATGTGGAATTTATTATGGAACTTCAGTCCCGAAATAAAAAAGAAAAGGTTGATAGAGCTCTTGAATTGCTTGAAGCAGTTGGTTTAA
>JBDRPR010000562.1:0-4178 GCA_043826845.1 Bacteroidota bacterium | reverse complement strand
AAGCATTTTGGATTCTTCAAGGTTAGGAGTTAATAAAAATATTTTATTTAATATTTCTGTCAGGGTATTATGATTAACATTTTCATGAAACCCGAATCCTGTTCCTGAAGATAAAATGGGATCCCAGATAATTGTAATATCCTGATTCTTAATTTTAAGATAGTCAATTACTCTGTTAAGTGTTTCCAGATTTTCAATCAAACCTATTTTAACATAATCAATTGAATATTTTTCGAATAACACGTCAATTTGCTCAATAATCTGATTATAACTCATCCAGTCAACTGCAAGAAATTGATCTTCGTTTTGATATGTAATTGAAGTGCAAACGCTTAATCCATACACTCTTTGACTTTCAAATGTCTTGATGTCTGCATTTAAACCTGCTCCGCCACTCGGATCAAAACCTGCAATGGATAAAACAAATGGTCTGATTTGAGACAATTTTGATTTTACCAGATTATATTTAGCAAGCGATATTTTGAAATCAACATTATCAAGATATGTTTTCCAGATAACTCCCAGTAATGCAACTCCATGAATTCCTATATCAAGCAACTCTTCGACATTGTATTCGGAAATTCCTCCCAATGCAATTATTTCTGATTTTGGCTTTTCTGATTGAATATAATCTTTTAATTCGCCAATATCAATCTGTTTATAATATCCACCTTTTGATATACTGTCAAAAACAGGACTTATAAGCAAATAATCAAAAAAACCGTCATATTTTTTCAAATCCTCAATGCTGTGAGCAGAAAAAGATTTATGAACATTATATGTTTTATATTGCTCATATAATTCAATTGTTCTCCGGTTAAAATGAATACCTTTCAAGTTGAACTCGTTTATTAATTCGAAATGATCATAGATGATTATGCGGTTGTGGTATGCTTCGGGTATTTTCTTTAAATATCTGATAAGAACATATTTTGAAATGCCCGGTTTTCTCAGATGAAAATAATCAAGACCTTCCTTAAAAAGACTAATAACACAATCTGTTTCATGTTTAAAATTTTCAGAATATGAAATGACTACAGTTTTCATTAATATAATCTTATTTTTTGCTTATGTACGGGTTACCTGATTATTTCTGATACTCATAGTAAATGGCTGGTGGTTAGGCAACTGGTTTGATTTATGGTCTTTAGTTATAGGTTTTACTCCAATATACTTTTAACTTTTTACCTAACAAGCAACCCAACCTATCAACTTTATACCCGAACATAAACTATTTTTTTATATAAATTTCTCCACCTGAATTTTTAAACTGTTTTGATTTTTCTTCAATTCGTTTTTCTATTTCTTCCTGCGAAAGATTTAACTTTTGAGCCATTTTTCTAAGATCCTGAGTTGTTCTCATAGCACAGAAATGTTCTCCGCACATTGAACAAAAATGAGATAGTTTACTACCCTCATCAGGAAAAGTTTCGTCATGATATTGCATAGCAGTTTCAGGGTCAAGAGAAATGTGAAACTGATCTTTCCATCTGAATTCAAATCGAGCTTTACTCATTGCATTATCACGTATCTGTGCACCTGGATGTCCTTTAGCAAGATCTGCCGCGTGAGCAGCAAGTTTATAAGTTATAACACCGGTTTTTACATCAGTTTTATTGGGCAATCCCAAATGCTCTTTTGGAGTGACGTAACAGAGCATGGATGCACCCATCCATGCAATCATTGATCCACCGATAGCGGAAGTAATATGATCGTATCCGGGAGCAATATCAGTAACAAGAGGGCCTAAAGTATAAAACGGTGCCTCATGACAATATTTCAACTGAAGATCCATATTTTCTTTTATTCTCTGCATTGGAACATGTCCTGGTCCTTCAATCATAACCTGAACATTATGTTTCCAGGCAATTTCAGTAAGTTCTCCCAAAGTTTCCAGTTCAGCAAATTGTGCATTATCATTGGCATCGGCAATTGAGCCGGGACGCAAACCATCTCCTAATGAAATACCTACATCATAAGCTGATAAAATTTCACAAATTTCTTCAAATTTTGTATATAAAAAACTTTCCTGATGATGTAACAAACACCATTTACCCATAATTGAACCTCCTCTAGAAACAATTCCCGTCAAACGATTGGCAGTTTTAGGAACATGACTCCATAGCAATCCTGCATGAATAGTAAAATAATCAACACCTTGTTCTGCCTGTTCAATTAAGGTATCCCTGTATATTTCCCAACTCAGAAGTTCAACATTTCCATTTACTTTTTCAAGTGCCTGATATAAAGGAACAGTTCCAACGGGTACTGGAGAATTCCTGATAATCCATTCGCGAGTTTCATGAATATTTTCTCCTGTTGATAAATCCATAATAGTATCTGCTCCCCATCTGAATGCCCAGACTGCTTTTTCAACTTCCTCATAAATACTTG
Source organism: Bacteroidota bacterium (assembly GCA_043826845.1). Classification (GTDB taxonomy): domain Bacteria; phylum Bacteroidota; class Bacteroidia; order Bacteroidales; family CAYTAU01; genus JBDRPR01. The sequence continues at coordinate 1,784 of JBDRPR010000562.1, read as the reverse complement.
AAGTTGTAGGAGAATTGCCAATATTAGCATTAATCTTCACAAGAAAATTCCTCCCTATAATCATAGGTTCAGATTCAGGATGATTTATATTTGCAGGTACTATAGCTCTTCCAAAGGCAATTTCATCTCTTACAAATTCAGGAGTAATGAAAGATTTTGGAGTATTTGCGCCAAAATTTTCACCCTTCTGCTGAAAACCGATTTGCTTCATCTCATCAATCAGCTGATTCTCACGAATTGCAACATATTCCATTTCAGGTGTTATAATGCCTTTTCTAGCATAGTATAACTGAGTCGGAGTTTTCCCTGTTCTGGCTTTTAATGGGTTTGTATTAACATGCTCAAACCTGAGTTTATCAAGTTCTGTTAAATGCATACGTTTTCTGCCATACTCTGATGATAAATCGGGTAATTTGTGTGTATCATTTCTGTTGGCAATCCAGTTTTCGCGTAATTTTGGCAAACCCTTTTTAATATCTACTATAACATTATAATCAGTAAAAGGACCTGAAGTATCATAAACTGTCAATGGAGCATTTTTCTCAATTTCATCATTATTAATCATCGTATCCGACAAATGAATTTCCCTCATCGCAACTTTAATACTATGCAGTTTTCCGTCAATATAGACTTTTTTTGATCCGGGAATAGGTTTTGATGAAATAAAATCATCCATGCTTTTTGTCATTTCTTTTATCCTCCTTGTGTTGCTCTGATTACTAGTACCGTATCATTTTCATTCAGAATATAATCATTCCACTTTTCTTTTACAACAACCTGATTATTAACCGCCACAGCAGTTCCTTTAACAGATTGAATATTTAGATAATTCAATAATTTCATTATCGAATAATCCTTGTCAACGGTAATAACATCTGAATTCACTTTTATTGTCATATTATAGCAGAATTACCGGAAAAAAGTGCAGATCGGATTTTCTTCTTCCTCCGCCGGTATTATCCGGATCAGGTCAAAGGGTATGATCTCAGCCTGTTTTTAGGCACCCCTGTAATTCATTACAAAAATAACTTTAATTTCAAAAAAAAACCGGAAATCCGGTTTTTTTATCATCATCTGATATAATTTTCTATTTTTCAACCTTTAATATTTCTTTAATATACTTCTCAAAACTTTCTTTTGGCATTGCACCCGATCCCATCGAAGGCTCTCCATCCAATGGCACAAAGAGAAAAGCAGGTATTCCTGAAATACCAAAAGCTGCAGCAAGTTCCTTTTCATTCTGTGTGTTAACTTTGTAAATCTGAATTTTACCTTTATAGTCTTTCTGCAATTCTTCAAGAGTCGGAGCAACCATTCTGCATGGACTGCACCAATCAGCATAAAAATCAATAATTGCAGGAACAGAACCCTGATATTTCCATTCCTTACTATTTTCATAATCAAAAATCTGCTTCTTAAATGTTTCTTTATCCAGATGAATGATTTCGTTAACATTAACAGAACTGCTATATTTTACAGCATCTGACATAAGATTGCTTTTCTGAGCTGTTATAGCAACAGAAATAATGCTTGCTATTATTATTGATAAAAATGTTTTCATTTCAATTATATTTCATGTGTTTATTTTTTATTTAAATTAATGCCCATGTTCAATATTATAAAACCTCATTATTTTTAAAAAATACCGGAATTTTATTTCACAAATATTCTATAATGCAGGTTCGACTTTGAAAACATCAGAAAATATTTTCACAAATGAATCTTTTGGTAAGGCTCCCATTGCCATCTGAGGTTGTCCTTCTTTTGGAATAAATAGTATGGAA
>JBDRPR010000561.1:0-34530 GCA_043826845.1 Bacteroidota bacterium | reverse complement strand
AACAAATTTATTTAATTTCTTTTTCTTTTAAAATTAGAGATTCGATGGTTTTTTTCTGATCTTCAATTTCAGTTTTCTTTAATTCCTGATTTTTTTCATTGTCAATTTTGGTCTGTTTAGCAGTCTCAATACTCAACTCCCATTGGGAAATTTTTTTATTAAGATCTTCATGCTCTTTAACCAACTGTGTGCTGTCATTTTTAAGTTTCGACAAAGATTTTTCGGCATCTTTTATTTGTAGCAGGACTTCACTTTTAGCACAGGAAACGGCAAAATCATATAGAAGTTTTTTCGCAGTTTTATATCCGACCTCAGATACTACTGAAGAAAGAAATGTTCCTCTCATATCAAATGCAACTGTAAGTTTTGAGTCATTATCATTTACAGACTCAATAATTGCATATACATTAAGAGTGTCTGAAGAAATATTTTTAATAATAGCGTCAGCAGCAAAAATCTCCTTTTTTAAACTGACTTTAGCACCAAAATCTTTCATAAGAGTTTTCCATGCTTTTTCCACATTTTTCGGATTCGTTTCAAAAATAACAACCGAGAATGAATTGTTATTTCCTCCCCCAATTTTTTGATAAGATTCGTTGACAATAAATTCATTTTGAGAAAATAAAAATGAAGTTAAAAAAATAAAACAAGAAAGTAAACCGATATGTTGCATAATAAAAGAAATTTTAGCTAAATTACAAAAAAATATCACTATTTACTGATAAATTTTAATAAATATCATCCTTAGGGTTTTCTCTTTATATTTTAAAATTTATTAGAACTCCTTTAGTTAAAAATTCATAATATAGCTGTTTTTTTTGCTTATTTATATACTTTTGACTTGCAGTTATAAGTTTTCATGATTATTGAAAAAATACAATTGAAATGCTTAATTTAATAAAAGGAACCGTCAAACACACTTTAATTTATAGCCTTGGAAATGTTGGCATTAAGTTGATGGGTTTGATTTTATTACCTTTATATACCAGTAAGCTTTCCACTGCTGATTATGGTATATGGGGACTGATTGAAGCAATTTCTATGTTTGTTATTGCATTATTCAGTATTTCATTATCAACGGCTATGTTACGTTGGTGTTCGGTTGAAAAAGAGGAGTCGAAAAGAAAATCAATAATTTTCACTACTTTTATTATTACCATAATTATTGTTCTGGTATTAAATGCAATATCGCAGCCATTTACAAGATCGTTTTCCGTTTTGTTTTTTGATAATCCTGAATATCAGTCATATTTGCAAATATTATTTGTTTATGCTGCTTTTGAGATTCTGAATATGTGTGTTTTGGATACTATAAGATTTCGCGAAAAATCTTTATTTTATATTATTATCATGGGATTTAGGATCCTGCTTACAATCGGATTAAATATTTATTTCCTAAAATATTTAAATATGGGAGTAAAAGGAGTAATCCTTGCCCAGCTTATCGGCTCGGCCTTTTTCTTTATCCTGGCATTAAGGCTTATATATAAAAATGTCAATCCTGTTTTCAATTTAAAAGTCGGTAAAGAAATGATAATTTACAGCTTTCCACTAATGTTTTCATATACTTCTGTTATTCTGTTGAATGTTTCTGACAGATATATTTTAAAAGAATTACGTGATTATTCTGAAGTTGGCATTTATACATTAGGTTACAGACTGGCAAGTGTTGTGAATATGTTTGTTATTACGTCTTTTCAAATGGGATTTATTCCAATCGCATTTAAAATGTTTGACCAGAAAGAAGCGCCAAGATTTTTTAAAAAATCACTAACATATTATGTTTTTATAATGATGATTGTTGTTTTAGCAATGTCTCTGTTCTCCAAGGAAATAATAATTCTGTTCTCATCAAATCAGGAATATTATTTAGCTTATACAATTGTTCCACTGATTGCCTTTGCATTCGTATTCAAAGGAATTCAGACAATTTTGGCTCTTGGATTTCATTATGTCAAGAAAACCTCAAAAATTGCATATATCGTCATTGTCGCTGCTGTAATAAATATCGGCCTAAACTTTTTGCTGATACCATCATTGGGGATATATGGTTCTGCATTGGCTACAATTATTTCTTCAATAATTATCGTTGTCATGTTTTATTATTTTGCAAATAAATATTATCCGATTAAATATGAGGTTGGTAAAATATTATTGATGTTTGTAGTGGGAATCGGTTTGTACTTTGCTACATTTTTACTTAAAGATATGAATCTGGTTCTTGCAGCAATAATAAAAATGGTTCTGATGCTTTTCTTCCCGATTATTTTATATTTTCTTAAATTCTATGAGCCAATTGAAATTGAGCGAATAAAAGGTGCCTGGAAAAAATGGAAAAATCTCAAGCAATTGAAATCCAATATTTCCAATATTAAAATTCATTAATCAACTATTTTAAAAATAAACCCCAAAAAACTATGTTTTTCCAATCTTTTCACGACAAGTTTCCTGTAATAGCAGAAGCCGAAACAAGAACTATTATGGTTTTTGAAAATAATGATTTTGGCCTGCCTGCAGATAGTTATACATTCGTAGAACTTTTTTGTAACGATCCGAAATGCGATTGTCGCAGAGTTTTCTTCCAGGTTTTTTCAGAAAAACGAGGAAAATCAGAAGCTGTTATATACTGGGGATGGGAGAATGCGGCATTTTATAGAAAATGGATGGGTTATGCCAATAAACAGATGTTGACCGAATTAATTGGTCCCGGACTAAATGTAGGGAGTCCGCAATCCAATTTAGCTCCAGCACTGTTAAATATGTGTGCGAAAGTATTATTGAACGATAATACATATACAAACCGTGTAAAGAATCATTATGCTATGTTTAAAAAAAACAAATAAAGATATAGCAATACTATTATCACAATTAATTCAAATAGTTTGTTTATATTAGCAACATTATCGAAGCAAATGGAAGGAAAATCCATTTTGATTCTGTATAAACTTTCAAAATAGAATTATAAATTAAATGCTTGAACCTAGGAAATACTATCATATTTACAATAGAGCAAATGGTTGGGAAAAAATGTTTTTTTCAGAAGATAATTATAGGTTTTTTATCAGCCGGTATAGATTTTATCTGGAACCTATTGTTGACACATTCGCTTATTGTCTTATACCAAACCATCTGCACTTTTTAATTAGAGTTAAAAGCAAAGAGGAATTGATTATTTTTTTCGGCGGAGGGGAAAGCCCCTGCCAATCTTTCCGAAAGTTAGCAGGGGTTGAGTCTGAGCAAACTTTCGGAAAGATTGCAGGATTAAACGAAAATGAACTTAGTCTTAAAATCTCCAGACAATTTTCAAAACTTTTCAGCAGTTACACCCAATCATTCAACAAAGTATTTAAAAGAAAAGGAAGTCTTTTTATTCCCAATTTTAAACGAAAAGAAATCAATTCTGATGATTATCTTAAACAAGTTGTGATTTATATTCACAATAATCCGGTGAAACATGGCATAATAAATAAAATTGATAAATGGAAATATTCATCATATAATTTAATCATTTCAGGTAATTCAGAATGGATTAAAGAAAAAGAGACCATTGGATTTTTTAATGATAAGGAGAATTTTATATCTGTTCATAAAAGCAAAACGGATGTTTTGAATGAGTTAAGGATGGAGGAGTAAAAGGGAGCAGGAATGTTTTGCGTTTAGTATCAAACAGGTCAAGGATAAATGCTAAATAATTTAAGTATAGGTAACAAGTTTCCGTGTACATAACTTCAAACTTAAACATAATTAATTTTGAATTAACTGAATATTTGTAGTATCTGAAAAATAAAACTGTAATGATAAAAAAAGATAAACTCATAGAAGACAAAGATCAGAAAAATGATTTTACAGAAAAAAAAGAAGACGATTTTGACAAAAAATCTGTAAAGCAGACAACTTGTGTTCAACTCAATTTATTTTCGTGGCAAACAGAACAACTTGCCAAAGGCTGGCGATGCATAGCCGGATTTAACTTTATTGAAGCGGAAGAAGTATTTCTTACAGTGTTAGGTCAGGATACAAATAACGATGAAGCAACCTTAGCTTTAAAAATCGTATTGTACTGGAAAGAAAATTTCGAAAGATGCAGCGAAATGGGAGATTTAGAAAAAATGCAATTCATATTCGAAAAGTGGGAAAAATTTTCATTTCCAAAAACATGGGGTGCTAAATTATTCAGCAATGCTTTATTACAAGAAATAATTTCTATCGCTAAAAGGTTAAACATATTTTATATAAATAATAATATTACAATTGCCGATTTATATTTATTTGCCGAAAAAACCGAATATGCCGAACAAGAAATGTTGAATTTTTTAAAAACAAATGAACGTTCTGCATCTGTTCTCTGGCATTTGGCAAACTTACAATGGATACTTGACAAAAAACTGGAAGCCAAACAAAACTATTTAAAAGCCATCTTAATAAATCCTGACGAAATTCAGATCGAAAAAACAGAAAACAAAGCTCTTGCTGCAATAATAAAAAAATACGGTACGGAAATGACTCCTGCCTGGGGCTGGATACATAGTCAGCTTCCAATAATAGAATTTAAAGAAAACGAATGCGGTGAAACGACAAAAAGAGGGTTATACGCTTATTATTTGCTTTCGATGGCAGAAACCTTGGATAAGCAAAGAAATTTTAAACAAATAATAAATTACAGAAAACTATTAAAAGAAAATGAACCGGAATTATACGATGCCTATTTTGCAATTTTAAAAAAACGTAAAGTATAAAAAAGCACAGCTTGATGCCGGCGAATTTTAAAAAAACAATTATGGGTACAGACCCTGACTCAAAAAATAAAAAATCAATTTGAAGTTTTAAAAAACACCGCAAACTTTCAGAAAGATTCCGTTAAGTATATTTCTTCGCCAGTTTTCTGTCAATAACATATAAACTTACCTGTAATGCTCCGTCTGTATTATAGCTGAATTTCTTTTTCAGATTTGATATAAGAAGCTCAATATCCCTTTTAAGTCTTTCATCGTAATTGACAAACGATTGATTCCCATAATCCATAATTGCTCTTCTGAAATTTTCATTATCATAATATGGAGCAAGAGCATTTTCTTTCAGGTTTTTAGTGTACTTATGAAACAGGGTTTCAAAAAGTTTGGTCTTTGTTATGTTTTTTCCTTTTACTTTGATTTCCTGAGATAAAGTGTCAGTTATGTATTCAGTCTGTACATCTCTTCGGAAAGATTGTCTTTCTTTAAGTGTGCTGGTTGTCCCTAAAAATATGGCTTCAATATTTTTTAAATATTCTTCATCAACTTCAATTATATCACCGGTATAATCTGATTTTATAGAAAATCCCTCTTCGTAATTTATTGCGGTGAGATAATTTTGAATATCTCTTGATATCTGTTCTTCGTTATAGTAATATATCGCTTCTTTTACTTCCTGCAAAACATTAAAGTCGTACATATCTTCTACAGCTTCTACAAACCCCTCTGGAATATACTGGATGAATTCAGCATCTTCACTGAAAAATGAAGTAACCATATCCATAGTAAAGAGCTTCTCGGATTTTGAAAATCTGATTAAGAATGAATTAAACAAACTTAGTGATTGACGCCCACTAAATCCTTTTTTTCCTTCACTTTCAGATTCATCGAGAATTTTTTTCCTTATAGGTCTTGTAAAACCTTTGATATCTTCTTCACTTAGCCAGTCAGGAATTTTCCCGGTATAAATATCCATTTTAAGCATCAGCATATTTTTATCCAGATATTTATTGTATTTATCAGGACTCATAATCCATTCTTTAACTGCTGCTGATTCAATATTCATCCGGCTGGCAATGATTATCTTGGCAAAGTTATCCAAAACTCTTGGAAGAAACCATGATTCCAGTTTGTGTCCGAATTTATCCTTGTAAATGGATACTTCTGTTCTGAAATCAAGCACATATGGAATATTAACATAGATTACTCTGTCCTGAAATGATTTAACATTTTCAAAATGAACTTTATCTTCAGGATTCACTAAGCCAATAAACAAGGAGGTGATTTTTTCTTCAAGAGTATCTACTTTATGAACTCCATCGCTGATTATTCCATGCAAGCCTTTTAGTCTAAGGATATTATTTTCTTTTATATCCATCAATGCAAGTACGCCATTATTGGTATTTGCAAGATCTGAATACAAATATTTTATATCATCGGTTTTTAATAAATCTTTTATTGATTGCTGAATAGTTGGATTAGTTATCGGGCGAACCATTCTTTCGTCACCCGGGCTATATACACTTATTCCGATTCCAAACTGACGGTTAAAATGTCTTTTTCTCGCATTGATCATATTAAATACCATAAGCGGATCACCGACTTTATCAAATAAATGTTTGTAAATTGAACTGCATATACTACATGGAGAATCTTTCAGAACCCACTCGTATTCACGGGAATTAAAAAGTTTTTCTTTAAATCGCCTGTCCTGAATTAATTCATCCAGGAATTTTTTTCTGAATGATTTTGGAATCTGTATTATCGGATGATCATGGTTTGGACAACTTATATCAATATAACGGTTTTTCTTATCTGAATCAGTATGTGAATATTCTGATTTTTCCACTCCATTTTGTTCGATAATGTCCTGAAAATCCTTCTCCTGTAATGTGTCTTCAAGTTTTTCAATATCAAGTCTCCAGAGGGTTTCGTACATCGCACCATGCGGATTTTTTGTATATTCTTCCAGTTTAAATAATAGATTATTTAAAAAAGTACTTTTACCACTACCGGGTGGACCTTCAAACAAATAAATGCGGTTATTCTGAATTCCTTTTTTAAAGCCTTCGACAAGATTCATGAAACGATTGGCAAATAAACGATCGGCAAAAAAAGCATCGTCACAATTTTCCTGAAATAGTCTCAGACAATTGTATTCAACAAAACCTACACTGTCTTCAGTAACAGGATAATCATCACGACCTTCGTCAACATAGTATTTAACCATATCGTGAAAAAGCTGAAAAATATTCCTGAAAATGTGATAGGAACTTTTGGATGCTAAATAAAGAAAGTCGTTGAAAGATATAGGAGTAAGCCTTTCTTTTTCCTGAATATCTTTACTGATAATAATTAAAGCTTCGAGACGCTGTGCTTTGTCTTGCAGGTCAACCAGATTTTCAATTTGTTTTTTTCTGCTTCGTCCCATATTATAATTCTTGTTTTGTCAGTTTTTTATCTTTCATCGAATATACAACTTTCACGAAGTCATAAACAGGATTTCCTTCATCGTCCTGAGTTCCTGTATTTATGATCTCAGTAGTTTCAAGTTCAGCCTGCCCTCCCCATAAAAATTCTATTCCCATTAAAGTTTCTGGAATAAATTGTTTTATAAGCTGTTTTCCTTCAAATTTATGAACAAGGTAAATTAATGAATCATCTGTATTGTCTGTGTCAACATTCAGTACAGGCGGGTGATAAAGAGATTCAATCAACATATTTTTATAATCTTCAGCTTTACGGCTTTTTACATAATACTGAATAACACCTCTGTTTTCATCCAAATGCGATCCTACAACAAACAAGTTGTACTCATCGACAAAATCCTGATCAACAAATGTGTTTATCAATGTAAAATCAGAAAAATGTTTTCTCAGATCGAAAATTGTTTCTCTTCCTTTCCCTGTTTTTTTATTGTAATTTTTTCTGGATTCAATTTGTTGAGTTTTTTGAAAATCAAAGTTCATTTTTCCCTGATTTGATAAATTTTCGATATGCTGAATCAGTCGCAATCCTATAGCATAAGGGTTTAACCCGATTCTTCTTATTGAAGTAACTCCAGCATTTATTCTGGCATATCCCGATTCATGTCCTTTTATACGGTCATCATTTCTGAAAAGCTCATCATGCCAGTAGCTTGCCCAACCTTCGTTAATAATTTTTGTGCGTATTTGTGGCTGAAAATATAAGGATGTGTTTCTTATGATGTTCATTACTGATTTCATCCATGTGTTTTCAGCTTTTCTTAAAAATGGAGAATTATCATGAATAAATTCCATTATATCCTGTTTGGGATTGTTTGCAGATTCTGCAAATTTTTCAAACTTAGCCTGAAATTCGGGATATTTTATTCTGACTTCAGAAAAGAAAACCGATTCAGCCATTTCAGAATTCTGTTCATATAATTGATTATAACGCTTAACTTCTTTAAATAATTCAATGTTGTTGATATTTTCAAATTCCTGTAAAAAAGTATCAAAATAGAAATTTAATTTTGCTGAGGGATCCAGATTTTTCGGACAATTAATTTGTGAAATCTGATAAAAATAACCAACCAGATTATCAATACTGCGACTGAATTCAATTACATAATCGACCCATCGGCCATATTCACTCCTTAATCCTGCCATCAGTCTTTTGTCGGCAAGAGCCTGCCCCACAAAATCGTAATTCCATGTATGTTCAAACATCCTGTTGTTCTGAAAAAAATCAATATGTGCAAGGACATGGTAAAAAATCATAATATTCAGCCAGTCGGGATTGTTATCGTTATAGAAGGAAATGGCTGGACGTGAGTTGATAACAGTTTCATAAGGATTTGAAGGATATAGTTTGTATTTTCCATGGCCTTTGATCACTTCAACGTCATGAACCCAGTAATCATAAAGAGTAGGAATCATAACTTTTGGAGAAAGATTGAGCATATCGTGGTTTGTAACAATATACTCCAAAGTCTCATTCTGGAATTTAAGGCCGGCATCCCGGGCACGAACCTTACATTCTTCCATGATCTTTTTTGTATGCTGACTGATTAATTCCATTTCTATTGGCTTACTAGTTTTTTTATTCCCTCGATAATTCTGTCTTCAGAAGCTCCGGATGCAGAAAAAGAGTCCATTCTGATTAATTTGGGTTTTTCATTAAGCAATCCCGAATTATTAACTGTATTTTCAACTGTCGTCGCTTTTTCTTCTGATGTCCATGAATTCTTGGCAACAGTTATCCCTAACCTGTTTGCTGAATACAACATTTTAATAATTTCCTCAGTAAGTTCTTTGCCGTCGCTGTCCCAATCGTCGCCATCGGTTCCGTAGAAAACATAAATATTATAATCTTTTGCCAATTGCTCTTCTTCAATTATTTTGTTTACACGGGCAAAAGCAGGGGCTACTTTTGTTCCACCTGCAACCGCAGAACTATAATAAGTGTAAAAGTCATTAACCTCTTTTGTGTCAGTATCATGAAGGATAAAGCGGGTCATCACATTGTTCTGATACTGGAACATAAGCCAGCTGTAAATCAATAAATGCTGGGTTGAGATCACTTCTGTAGGTTCGCCCTGCATTGAGCCTGAATAATCTCTGACAAAAAAGACAACTGCCTGAGTTTCAAAATCCTTTTCTTTAGATAAAATTCTGTAAATCTGATCTCTTGGATTTAAAATCAGGTTTTCACCTGAAAATGGTTGATTTTCTGTAATATTTCCCAGTACGATGTTTGTTTGTACGATCTTCCGTAAAGTTGCTTTTTTATCAAGTACTTGTCCGAATCCCCTGTTTCTGTCTGTAAGATCGTAAGTGTATTTTGAGAAGCTGCGTTTTTTACCTTTTTCTCTCAGGTTCGGGAGTTCAAATTTTTCTGTAAGAATTTTACCAAGGTCATAAGCTTGCTGTGTAATATCATGATCTGATCCTTGTCCTTCTCCAGCTCCCTGACCTTCACCTTCGCCGGGTTGTGGTTGTGCCTGCTGTTCACCTATAACTTCTCCTTCTTCTCCTTCGCCGGCACCTCCTGTTGATTCTCCTTCACCTTCTTCTGTAATGGAATCATCATGATAAAATTTACCTTCATTTGTGGTCGGGACAATAATTACTTTCCCATTCTTTTCTTTTGTTGGTTTTACCAGTTTTCCAAGCCTTATTTTGCGTGGGAACCCGTCGGCTTCTCTTCGTTTATCATGATCTATCAACTCGTCAAGAGTTTTCAGGGCAGAAATAAGAGGATTCTCCTCCGGTTTTATATTTTGAAGAATTTCAAGATCAGAGGAATTGTAAATTTCATTAATCAGATATGGTCTGTTGGAACCAATCAACTTATTTTGCTTGATAATTTCTAATTCTTTATCTATCAGAGTTCTTTGCTCTTCAGTAAGATTTTTTTTCAAAATCTCTGATAGATCCTTTTTCTTTTTTCCCATACCCGGATTTTTTATGGATTAGTTTGCATCATCCTGAGTGCAGAAATATTCAATTGTTTTTTGTGCACATGTTGAACAATAATGTAGCTTTTTAACCATAGTTTCAATCATCCGGTTATAGAGTTTCTGGTTTTCTTCATTGGTCCTGTTTGATAGCGCACCAACGAGGCTTCCTGCTCCGGCAATGTCTGATTTCAGTCGAACGTCAGTTACAGCTTTTACAAGGTCATTGTTATCCATAAAATTGTAATTCGGATCTTTGATCATTTTCTGACCGTATATTTTTGAGATGGTTGTTCTATAACTTTGTTTTTGCTCATCAGTTTTTAATCCAAGTCTTTCTTCAACACTGTTAATAAATGATTCATTTATTTTAAGTGGCACAAGTTTACCTGTCTGAGGATCTTTATATGTCCAGATTTTATCAGATCCTAAATTTTTAGCATCAACACCTATAATCATGTTTACATAATTCATTACATCTTTTTCAACTGCATTGGGTTCATCCATATATGCATTAAAAATAGTGGTCATTACATTTTTCCTGTGCAATCCTTTTGCTATTTTCAGGTCATTTAAATATTTTGTTCTTTCGTTTGGATCTGACACATAGTCTAATATCACAGATTCGATTGCAAGAAAGACATCACCTGCATACATACATTTTCCTTCCTGAGTTCCTGACCCTTCAAGTAAAATTTGTATTGCTCTTCCCAGATTCCTGTGACCTAGACCTTTTTGTCCGAATCTTTTTGTAACATCAGGATCGCGATTCAGTTCATCAATCACTTCTGAAAGAGTTTTAATGCTTTTTTCACCTGCAACTTCCCCTGCAGAAAGTTTCATCATTTCAACCGGAGTTAGTTTATCTGATAAAGGCATACGTGTCAATATAAAAGATGCAGAAACTGCATAATTCAGATTTGGATCAATATGAAGTTTTTCTCCGGTAAAAGTTGTTTTATCAAGACTACCGATAGCATAATCGGTTAATTCCTGCTGAAGTCTGAAATTTGTATTGTGTGACATGTAAGTCAGCCTGCATCTATCAATAATCGGAGCTTGTTCTTTTTCTTCAAGAAATCTGGCAAATTCCGAGTTGTTACTTGTGGCGATTATAAGTGTATCCAAAGGCCATTTAAATCCCTCGACTTCAATGCTTCTGTTTTGTATTACGCCGAGATAAACCTGAACAAGGTCTTTTTTGTTTTTAAAAATTTCATCAGCAAAGTGAATTCCTCCTCCGGCAACTCTTGCCAGAGCTCCTCTGCGCAAATCAAATCTGTATGGATTATCAGTATCGGAAATATGCAGTAAACGGGAAATAGATTCTTCACCCAGCAGATCAACTGCCGATGAGGTGATTTTATCTTTAGCAGCATATTTCCCTGTCAATGTACCTCTTGATTCACTGATGGGAACAGGAACTATATCAATAAAATCCATAACTTTATTCATGTCACCGTCGCAGTAATTTTTAATCTGATCTAAAATATAGAAAGAACAAGCACCCAAAGGTCTGTGTTTTTTCATATAACCGGAAATCTGTTTTTCAGAGGCACCGCATGACTTTAAAAACTCAAGATTTTTATCTTTTTCATCAAAAAAATTCATGGCTAAAATCATCGGATCTTCGAAGGTCTGTGATTCTACATAGTTGATTTTACCATATCCTCCGATTTTATCCAGACCGGTGAAGCGAAAAGTATATCTTCGGTTTTCAGGTTTTGAAATAAATTCCCTGTACAGTTTGCTTAAAAAATCAACAAGATAAGTTTTACCGTTTCCGGGTTCTCCGATAAGAACAAAAGCCATTTCCGAACTTGATCCTCCTTCAGCAGCATCTTTTATAAAAGAAACGAGGCTGTTTATTTCATCATACATCCCTATGATGTGCTTTTTACCTTCGCGGAAAACTTTAAAATCGTAAGTAGTTTTTCCGTTAATAATTGCTTTTTCAATCTTGTTTTCACCATCCAATATCATTCTTGAAACAGATTGAAAAACATTTTCGAAACATCTTTTTCCTGATACTACATTCTGAACATGAATTTCCAGACTTTTTTTAATACCTGAATTTTTTGTTAATTTTTGAGCCATTGGGATGTACCTCCTGTTTTTGTTATGAATATTATGCGAAATCTTAATGCCTAAATTTAGAAATATTTTGTTTACAATTCAAAATATTGTTATTAAATAATATTAACGCTGTATTAAAATCTTAGTGTGCAAGGTGAGTTCTTAATAAATTTTCATCCTCAGTGTCTAAGCAACTTTCACACAAACAGGCGTTATGATCTGATTTATTGAGGATGCAGAATCCACAAAATATTCCGGGAGAGATGTCTGTTAAAAAAAAATGCTGTACATTTGTTCAAATTAAACTTTATTATGGCAAAAATTAAAAAAGTTGCGGTACTGACTTCGGGGGGAGACTCTCCTGGAATGAATGCGGCAATCAGGGCAGTAGTCAGAGCTTCAATATATAATGGTCTTGAAATTTATGGTGTTCGTCACGGATATTCAGGTTTGGTGTTTGGTTATATAAAAGAAATGAAATCACACCACGTTGCAAATATTATTCAGCGTGGAGGTACAATATTAAAAACTGATCGTTGTGAAGAATTTAAAACTCCCGAAGGACGAAAAACTGCCTATGAAAACCTAAAAGCTTTTGATATTGATGCATTGGTTGTAATAGGCGGTGACGGTACTTTTAAGGGAGCCCAGATTTTTTCTGAAGAATATGACATTCCATGTGTCGGATTGCCGGGAACAATTGATAATGATTTATACGGGACTGATGATACCATCGGTTATGACACCGCTTTAAATACCGTTGTTGAAGCTGTCGATAAAATCAGAGATACAGCAAGCTCTCACAATCGTTTATTTTTTATAGAAGTTATGGGCAGGGATGCCGGTTTTATTGCACTAAGAAGCGGGATTGCCTGTGGTGCTGAAGCAATAGTAATCCCTGAAGTGCCGACACATGCTGAAATGTTGAGATCTCATCTTGAGGATGGGAACAGAAGAAAAAAATCAAGCAATATAATACTTGTAGCCGAGGGTGATCATTCGGGAGGTGCCTTGGAACTTGCAAAAAAAGTTGAAAAAGAGTTTGCTGATTATGATGTTCGTGTCACAATTTTAGGACACATTCAACGAGGCGGTAGTCCTTCTGCTTATGACAGATTTCTTGCAAGTATTATGGGAGTAGCGGCTGTTGACGCTTTGCTGGAGAATCAAAAAAGTATAATGATTGGTTATACAAACCGTCAAATCGTCTATGTCCCTTTTATTAAAACAACAAAACATCATAAGACAATAAACACAGCCATGCTGAAACTTGTAGATATTTTAAATGTCTGATAATTCAGAAAACTTATTTCTTTAATGACAAAAAAAGCACTTTTTGCAGATGTAATTTTACCCTTACCTCTGGATAATTTATTCATTTATAACATCCCTGAAGAATTTAAAAATATTATTTTCAGAGGGTGCAGAGTTGTAGTGCAATTTGGTGCAAAAAAAATATATACCGCACTGGTTAAAAATATTCACAATATCCAGCCAACAGACTATGAGGTAAAGGATATTCTTTCTGTCCTCGATGAAAAACCAATAATAAATGATTTTCAATTCCAATTCTGGGACTGGATAGCTCAATATTATATGTGCTCATCTGGTGAAGTATATAAAGCTGCACTACCGTCAGGACTTAAGCTGGAAAGTGAATCCAATATTATTATAAACGAAAATGTTGGTTTTTCAGAACTTTCGGAAAAAGAAAAACTCCTTATAGAAATTCTGCATGAAAAAAATGTAATTTCTATAAGTGAATTTCATTCAATGTTCAAAGAACATGAAGATTTGAAAATCCTGAAATCTCTGGTTAACAAAAAGGCAGTTTCAATTGTTGAGAAACTGAAGGAAACATATAAACCTAAAACTGAAAAATTCATTAGGCTTAATGAAAAATATAAAAGTGAAAAACAACTCAATGGATTGTTCGATATTCTGGAAAAATTTCCAAAACAGCTTGAAATTCTTATGCATTTCATTCAATTGACTTCTTTAGTTTCGAAAAAAATATCATATATCGGTAAAAAAGAACTGATGACTGAAAAGAAATTGTCGCAGTCTTCTTTACAAACTCTGGTTAAAAAAGATATTTTTCAAATTTTTGATTTATCAGTCAGCAGATTGGATAATAAAAACGATATCAGTCCAGAACTCCACAAATTAAATAAAATTCAAGATAGTACTTTAAGTCAGATAATCAAGGGATTTGAAAAAAAAGATATAAGCCTGTTGTTTGGTGTTACATCAAGTGGGAAAACTGAAATTTATATACATCTGATTAAAAAATATTTGGATGAAGGAAAACAGGTTTTATATCTGTTACCTGAAATCGCTTTAACTACTCAGATAATTAACAGATTAAAAAGAGCATTTGGGAATTCGGTCGGGATTTATCATTCACGTTTCAGTGATTCAGAAAAGGTTGAAACCTGGATGAAGGTGCAGCAAAATGATGGCTACAAGCTTGTTCTTGGAGTAAGATCCTCAATATATCTTCCATTTGATAATCTGGGATTGATTATTATAGATGAGGAACATGAAAACACATACAAACAGTACGATCCTGCTCCTCGATATCATGCCAGAGACTGTGCAATTGTGCTTGCAAAATTTCATAATGCAAAAGTGCTTTTAGGAACTGCTACTCCATCAGCAGAAACATATTATAATGCCATAAACGGAAAATATGATCTGGTGGAATTAATGCATAGATTTAAGGAAATTAAAATGCCCGAAATATTGTTGTCTGATATAAAAGATGCCAGGAGAAGAAAAATTATGCACGGACATTTTACCCCTTTGCTTCTGGAAAATATTTATAAGGCGTTGTCTGATAAAGAACAGGTGATTTTGTTTCAAAACAGGAGAGGTTTTTCACCATTTATAGAATGCAATGTTTGCGGATGGGTTCCTAAGTGTGAATATTGTGATGTTAGCCTGACTTATCATAAAAGCCATAATAAGATGGTATGTCATTATTGCGGGTACTCTAAAAATATTCCAAAATTATGCAGCGTATGTGGATCTAAGGGAATGCGTACCATGGGTTTTGGCACTGAAAAAATAGAAGATGACATTTCATTATTATGTCCCAATCATAAAATTGCCCGACTGGACCTTGATACGGCAAACTCCAGAAAATCATATGAAAGAATTATCGGTGATTTTGAAAATCGTAAAATTGATATTCTTATCGGAACACAAATGGTTTCCAAGGGCCTTGATTTTGACAATGTAAGCCTCGTGGGTATAATGAATGCAGATAATCTTTTGAACTATCCTGATTTCAGAGCTTACGAAAGAAGTTATCAGCTTATGACTCAGGTTAGCGGTAGAGCAGGGAGAAAACAGAAACAAGGGAAAGTGATTATTCAGACAAGTGATATTAATCATCCTATTATACAGCATGTTAAAAATAACAGATTCAGAAATATGTTTGATGAACAGATGGAAGAAAGAGATAAATTCAGATATCCCCCGTTTTATCGCTTAATAAAAATAACTTTAAAACATAAAAAAACAGATAAACTAAATATTTCAGCATCAACTTTAACGGCAGATTTGCGAAAAACTTTTGGAAATAGGATACTAGGCCCCGAAGCACCTATAATTGGAAGGATTCAGCAGTTTTATTTAAAACAGATATTAGTTAAAATTGAAAGGGAAAAATCCTATTCTAAAGCAAAAGAGTTAATTCGCAAATCAATTAATAAATTGTTGACTGATCAGAACACAAAGTCCTTATTAATCGTTATTGATGTTGATCCAATGTAAATGTAAAATATTTATTTTCTTTGTATAAATTTTCAGTATATGGATAAAAAGCATTTAAAATCAATTTTTGAATCATTTATAACCAAAAACATTCTCATTGTAGGAGATGTTATGGTTGACCAGTATATTTGGGGGAAAGTTGAAAGAATTTCACCTGAGGCTCCTGTTCCTGTGGTTTCTATTACCAGCAGGGAAAATCGTTTGGGAGGTGCAGCGAATGTTGCACTTAATATAAAATCGATGGGGGCTTGTCCTATTATTTGCTCTGTAATAGGAGATGATGAAAAAGGAAAAATTTTCTCTAAAATGCTGAAAAAAAACAAAATGGATGATTATGGATTACTGATCAGCGACAAAAGGAAAACAACTGTAAAAACAAGAGTAATCAGCAATAATAATCATCTGCTGAGAATTGATGATGAGGATACTGTGCTGATTTCAAAGAAAGAAGAGAATCTTCTTTATGATATTATTTTAAAGATATTTAAAAAGCAAAGCATTGATGTTGTAATTTTTCAGGATTATGATAAAGGTGTGATAACAGAGGACTTGATAAAAAAAGTAATTGATCTTTGTAATAAATACAATGTCCAATCAGCAGTGGATCCGAAAAAGCGGAATTATAGTTTTTATAATGGAGTAACATTATTTAAGCCAAATTTTAAGGAAATGGTTGAAGGATCAAAAACTGATTTGCATAAGGATGATTACGATGGCATATTTAAAGTTGCACAGAAAATAAAAACCAGGATGAATGCTGAATATGTTTTTGTAACATTATCAGAACTCGGAGTTTTTATTACTGATGGAAAAGTTTATAACAGAATCCCTGCACAGATAAGAGACATAGCAGATGTTTCAGGGGCAGGAGATACTGTTATTAGTCTGGCAGCATTGTGTTTATCAGTCGGGCTTGATATAAAGGAAATTGCTGAGATTTCCAACATGGCTGGAGGTCTTGTATGTGAAAAGTCTGGTGTTGTTCCTATAGATAAAAACAAATTATTTGATAAATTGTCAATGATTAGATATAATGCAGGTTAAGTTAATTAATGAAGAAAATTGATGGGAGTTGATCTTGGATGGCTGGTAGCTATTAGACCAGAGACAAGCAACCAGTGACAAGTAACAAGAAACCAATACATAAAAATAATTTACTAACACTCAATTGTCATATATGTTATCTCCAAAAGAACCTGAAATTGAAATTATGTCGCCGGCAGGTTCATTTGAATCGCTTGCTTCAGCAATCCAGGCAGGAGCAGGTTCGGTTTATTTTGGAATTGAAAAACTGAATATGAGGTCAAAATCATCAATCAATTTTACTATTGATGACCTTGCAGAAATAACAAGAATATGCAAAGAAAATAAAGTCAAAACATATCTTACAGTCAATACAATTATTTATGATGAGGATATTGACACAATGAAAAAAATAATTGATGCTGCTTTAATAAATGATATAACTGCTGTAATTGCATCAGATATTGCAACCATTCAGTACTGTAGGTCATGCAATGTGAATGTTCATGCTAGCACCCAATTAAATATCAGCAATATTGAAGCATTAAAATTCTATGCCCGGTACTGCGATGTGATTGTTTTAGCCAGAGAATTAAATCTAAATCAGGTCAAAAAAATTCATGATAGGATAATCATTGAAAAAATTACCGGACCCGGAGGAAAGCCTGTTCGTATCGAAATGTTTATTCACGGGGCACTATGCATGGCTGTTAGCGGCAAATGCTATTTAAGCCTTCATGAGATGAATCATTCTGCAAATCGTGGACAATGTCTTCAAACATGCAGAAAAGCATACATTGTCAGAGAGAAAGAATCGGAAAATGAAATTGAAGTAGATAATGAGTATATTATGTCACCCAAAGACTTAAAAACAATTCATTTTTTAAATAAAATTCTTGATTCAGGAGCTACAGTACTGAAAATTGAAGGACGTGCCCGTTCTCCTGAATACGTTAAAACTGTCACAAAATGTTATCGTGAAGCTGTTGATTCAATATTGGAAAGTACTTATAGTGAAGACAAAATTAATAATTGGAATACTAAGCTGGAAAAAGTATTTAATCGTGGTTTTTGGGATGGCTATTATCTTGGACAAAAACTTGGAGAGTGGAGCAACAGGTACGGTTCTTTTGCTACAAAGAGAAAAGTGTATATTGCAAAAACAACAAATTATTTCTCAAACTTAAATGTGGGAGAATTTTTAATTGAAACCGGCAGTCTTGATGTCGGGGATGAAGTACTGATTATAGGTACTACTACCGGAGTTGTTGAAACTGTTGTTAAAGAAATACGCGTTGACATGAAATCTGTTAATCATGTAAAAAAAGGAGAAAGATGCTCAATCCCGATCGAAACTCTAATCCGCAGATCTGACAAATTATACAAGCTGATTGATGCTGAAAAATCAATAAGTATTGAATAACTTTAATGCCTAAATAAATTATTGGAATAAAAGAAGATATGTGGGTTAAGCTTAAAAATATGAATCATATTATAAGGGCATTGACTTTTTCGAGCAGTTGCCTGTAGCGATCCACAAAAGAGGATTCGGGGTTCCCTGTCTGCCGGACAGGCTGGCATCTGACCTAAAAAAAAACAGAGGTAAAATTAAAGAGTAAGCATATTTTGTTAATTTTACGTGACATCCATTATTATATACAATGAACAGAAAATATCTGGTACTTATTTCATTATTTGTTCTACAACTGCCAGTCAATAAGTTTTTAGCACAAAATGACAGCATTGAAGATATTTCTTATTATTTTGATGATGGTGGTATCTCTGAAGGGAAAAATATTGTTAAACTCAATGTCCTTGCTATAATAAATGGTGATTTGCCAGTATCGTACGAAAAGACTTTGACAAATTTATTTAGTATTGAAGTCGGAGTTGGATTGCTGTTGCCATATTATTTTCCTGAAGTACCTCAGGTTTTTGAAGATGAAACAGAAATTGAAAACCCTGATTTCGGTTACAGTTTGTTGGTCAATCCCAAATTTTATTTGCAACATAAAGCCCCCGAATTAAATTATTTGGGGGTTCAGTATAGAAGGCGAAATTACAATCTAATTGATAACACAATAGTATATACAGATATAACAATCAACTGTGGACTACAACTTAATTTTGCAAAACGATTTGTTGTAGATTACAACGTTGGCTTAGGATATCGTTTTAAAAAAGGAGGCGCAACAAATTCATATAACATTAGTAATGTTGCAATTCCTGTGAGTATTAAATTAGGTTATATTTTATAAATAGTGTTTGTCATAATGTTCGATTTACTCATATATTATTTTATTTTCAAAGGTATTCGTGAACTCACTTCGTTCGGTTCTGCGTTATGCCCGTTTTTAATCGCAGTCATCCGCCAGCTAGCTGACTGCTTTTTAAAAACTTCGCAGGTTTTGATCTTGAACATTCTGAATCAGACACTGACTGTATTGACAGACAAAAATAGTTATAATGATGAAACATTTATTCACAAATAAGCAATAAAAGGGATGATGTAATTTTGAAATAAGTAGTGCATATCCCTAAAAAGTTCAATTAGCAATCAAGCAGAGAAATGAAAACTGAAGAAATCCATATTAAATTTAAATAGCACATTTAAAAATATATACACATGAAAAAATCAATAATTATTATTAGTTCTATTCTTTTTCCTGCCTTGATTTGCTTTGGACAAATAAAATCGAAAAAAGTCGATATTTTATGGGGAGATGAACAAAAAGAGTCGAAAAGGGCAACACTTAGCGATATTGTTGGATATGACAATATTGGGATATATGCTATTAAGACCGAAAACAAAGGATTGTATGGCATGAATCCTACACTTACTCTAGAGTTTTATGATAATAAGATGAACATAGGTAAATCAATAAAATTGGACTTGGAAGAACAAGATAAAAAGAAAAATTTTGAATTTTTAATTCAGCTCAATGATGAATTATATATTTTTTCTTCATTTACGAATCAAAAATTGAAGTTGAATTTTCTCTTTATGCAAAGCATTAATAAAAATACACTTCAACTTAATCAGGATATTAAGAAAATTGCAGAGATAGATTATTCAGGAAACAGCAAATATAATAGTGGCAGTTTTAGTTATGAATTATCGAGTGATAGTTCAAAAGTATTAATATATTACAATTTACCTTATGATAAAGGAGAAAATGAACAATTTGGACTTCATGTATTCGATAAAGATTTTAAGCAATTATGGGAGAAAAAAATTACTCTTCCACACAAAGAAGAATTGTTTGATGTAGAAGATTATGAAATTGACAATAAAGGGAATGTTCATTTATTAGGCCTAATATATAAAGATAAACGAAAATCAAAAAGACATGGAGAACCCAATTACCAGTATCATATTTTAAGCTATTTTGATAATGGCAACGAATTGAAAGAATATCCAGTGAAATTAGAAGGAAAATTTTTGACCGATATGCAAATTATTGTTAACGATAAACAAGAAATAATTTGTGGTGGTTTTTACTCAAACGAAGGAACTTTTAGCATTATTGGAAGTTATTTCTTGAAAATAAATGGAATAACAAAAGATATTATTACCCAAAGTTTTAAAGAATTTGGTATTGATTTTATTACCCAAAACATGACTGAGAGACAAGAAAAAATGACAAAAAGGAAAGAAGAAAAAGGTAAAGACATTGAACTTTTTCAATATGATCTGGATAATATTATTTTAAGAGACGATGGTGGAGCTATATTAATAGGAGAACAATATTTTGTTCGTGTACATACAACAACCACAACGGATTCAAACGGAAATACCAGAACAACTACAACATATTATTACTATTACAACGATATTATAGCAATAAATATGTCTCCTGATGGCGTTATAGATTGGACAGAAAAAATTGCTAAAAGACAAATAACATCAAACGATGGGGGATTTTTTTCATCATATGCTCTTGCTGTTGTAAAAGACAAGTTGTACTTTGTTTTTAATGATAATCCTCAGAATTTGTTTTACAAAGGAGTAGGCAAACTTTACAACTTTAATAAAAGCAAAGAATCATTAGTTGTATTAGTTGAGCTTGATAGCGAGGGCAGACAAACAAGAGAAGCCTTATTTTCTTCCAAAGAAGCAGACATACTTATGCGACCAAAAGTATGTGAGCAAATTTCTGATAATGAAATGGTATTGTTCGGACAAAGAGGTAAAACACATAGATTTGCTAAAATTACATTTAAATAACTGGCGTGGGTAATTAGGAAAAATATGTAATTAAAAAGAATTTCCAGGAAACTGATAAAAAAGCAGTCTCTTTATGAATAGTACTTTTTATAATAATTGCAACGTTAGTTCGAGTTAAAGAGATATGCAAATTTTTTTATCTATTCATATTTGAATTATTCCAATTTTCATTATATTAGCGATCGAAATTTAAAATCTGTTTTATGGATAATAAAAAGAAGATAGCTGTAGTACTTTCCGGATGCGGAGTATATGACGGATCCGAAATACATGAAGCAACCCTGACTCTATATGCAATATCAAAATTGGGTGCAGAATATCAGATTTTTGCTCCTGATATTGATCAGTTTCATGTGATAAATCATTTTACAGGAGAAGTTACAAATGAAAAGAGGAATGTTCTGGTTGAATCAGCCAGGATTGCACGCGGTAAAATTGAACCATTAAGTAGTTTTAATGTTAATGAATATGACGCTATAGTTTTTCCTGGAGGATTTGGTGCTGCTAAGAACCTTTCAACATTTGCATTCAAAGGCTCTGATTGTAATGTTGATTCTGATACTGAAAAAGCAGTAAAAGGGATGTTCAATAGTAAAAAACCAATTGCTGCCTTATGCATCGCGCCGGCATTGATCGCAAAAATTCTGGGAAATGTTGAAGTTACAATTGGCAACGAAGAGGGAACGGCAAATGCAATAAATAAAATGGGGGCCATTCATAAAAATTCCGGTCCGGCAGAAATTGTTGTTGATGAAAAGAATAAAATTGTAACTACTCCATGCTATATGCTACAATCAAATATCAGTCAGATAGGTGAGGGTGCAGAAAAAACAATTAAAGCAGTTCTTGAATTAATTGGATAATAGGGATTAGTTATTTTTTACAAATAATTTGTTGTATATAATTCCGAAAATTGTTGGAAATCCGATTATTTTCTTAATTGACAACGGCATAAAATCATAAAGATATTTAAGTTGATACCAGCTATATCCATAAATTTGTGGAAATAATACTATGAATTTTGTGATGATTCCGGGTTTGTTTTTTATTATTTGATAACCAGCTGATCTGGCACAATTACCAATAATATAACTTGCTTTTACAAGCTCAGATTCACTTAGATTGTTATTATTATCCAAGGAGTCGCTAGCTTTAATTGGACTGAATAAGCAGGGAAAGTATTTTTTGAATAGGTCATCATTGTACTTATCAAGATATTTTTTCTCATTATTATAATAATTAAGAATAGAATTATCATATGGTATTTCTAGAAACTCACAGATTTTTTGCATTGTATGGTCAGGATTATCAACCAGGTTTTCATATTTTACCCTTATGAATTTTTCCGGATGATGAATTTCCATTTTTATAAGTTTGTTAAATACAAATTTCCAACGATATGAAAGAAGGGAGACTGATGGAGCCTCAAAATCAAATTTTTTTACAGAAGAGATCTGATTTCGGTAATCTCTTGTAAGATGAATGAATTTTGCTTGAGGAAAAATTCGCATTATTTTTTTACAATAAATTGAGTATCCCGGATTTTTATCTCCTATAATTGATATTTCAGTTTTATTATATGGTGAATTATAACTTAGATTTATTGTTTTATAAAAATCAGAGAAACTGCTTCCTTCAGCTAATTTGAGCAAATTTACTTTCAATTGTTCAAAGTCGGTATCCCATCGTTTGAATTTCCACTGCTTAATCAGATCCTTATATAATTTCAGTATTTTTTTCTCATTCCAGATTTTTATTTTCCCATATTTTACATACAAGTCAATAAGCATTGGACATTCAGTCGGAATAGCTACTTTAGGATGAGCTTCGAAAAACATGCGAAGCAGTGTCGATCCTGTTCTGGGTCTGGATAAAATAAAAAAAACAGGAGTGTTTTTAATATTTTCAGGAAGTTTTATCATCAGCTTACCAGTTTCTTATATTTTTTTGGCATAAAAATTTTTAAAAAAATACTTGTTAAAAATGGTCGTTTTCCTCGAATTTTCATATTAATTCTGAAAGGTAGAAATTCTATTAAAAAGCCAAGAATTTCCTGCAACTTTATATATATGATTCTTGGTAAAACATGAAGGAATATTTTAATATTTGTTTTTAGATATTCTGGCTGATAGCCATACAATGTGCTTTTTTTTCTGCATATATAATCTGCTGTTTGAATATCTTTCTTAGAAAGAGAGCTTTTCCACTTTCCAACAGCACTATTATTTATTGGTTTTAATAGTGCACTATGAAACAAATCGAAAGCTTCTCTGTTCATTTTATCATAAAAAACCGGTTCTTTTTTGTAATAATCAAAAACATCAGGAAAAAAATCAATATTCAGAAATTCACACATCTTCTTCATTTCAGTAACCGGGTTTTCTACAAAGTCTTCATAACGAATGGTGAAAAATTTATCAGGATATTTTGTTTTTAGTTTATTTATGGCAATCAGGGATTTTTTCCATCGATATGCAATTATCGTAGTGCTTTCAAGTAGCAATTTAACACGTTTTGTCGACAGAATATGATCCCTGTAATCACGAATTATATATATAATTTTTGCATCAGGAATAATTCTTGTGATTTTCTTAAGAAATAACGAATAAATTGGATTTTTATCACCAAATATATTTATGTTGTTTTTTGTAAAGGGAGATTTGTAAGATGAATAAACTGTTTTTATAAGTTCCTGAAAATTGCCATTAAAGTTTTGAAGTTCTGACTTCAACCTTATCTCATCAATAGGCCACATACTAAACTTTCTTATTGATTTTAGGTCACTAATCAGTTTTTCAGGCATAAATGATTCAACTTTAGAAGATTTGCCATAGCGATTGAACAGGTTTACTATGACCGGACTTTCCGGAGGAATAATAACGTTTGGGTGAGCATCAAACAAAGACTGTAATAGTGTAGTCCCTGATCTTGGTCTTCCGATTATAAAAAAAAATGGTATATTATTATAAGTTTCAGTCATAATTAAGAAACTGTTTTGAAATTATATAAATAATTATAATTAAGGCTATTATATTTTGGTGAATCTTTGTGTCTTTGAGCCTTTGTGGCAGAAAAAATAGCCACTAAAACACCAAGGCACTAAATCCTAACAAAGAAAAACAACATTTATCAACAAATTCAAAACAGTTTCTAATAATTGTAAAAATATATATTATTGAATGATAAAAAAAAGGATTATTTTTATTGATCAGTTTTTTTATACAAAAATGCTGTTTAATTCAATAGAATTTTTAATATTTTTTCCATTCGTGTTTGTGTTATATTACCTCATTTCACATTCATGGAGATGGGTTTTTCTTTTGGCTGCCAGTTATTTATTTTATATGAGTTGGCGACCAGAATACGCTTTTCTCATTATTTCTTCGACTTTAATTGACTATTTTGCCTCTCATAAAATTTCCGGTGCAAATTCAAGACGGGTAAAAAATGGATATTTATTATTGAGTCTTTTTGTTAACCTTGGATTATTGATGAGTTTTAAGTATATGGATTTTTTCGGACAAAGTACAGTTTATTTGTTCAATCTGTTCGACGTAAAACTTGATATTCCAACATTAAACATACTATTACCTGTCGGAATTTCATTTTATACTTTTCAGACACTCAGTTATACAATTGATGTTTACAGGGGAAATACCATGCCTGAAAAGCATCTTGGAAAATTTGCCCTGTTCGTGTCTTTCTTTCCTCAACTTGTCGCCGGTCCTATTGAGAGATCAAAAAATCTTTTGCCTCAGATACATAAAAAGCATGAGTTTGATTATAATCAAATATCCAGCGGATTAAAACTAATGCTTTTCGGGTTTTTTAAGAAAGTTGTTGTTGCTGACAGAATTGATATTTATATCACTTCTATATATAATAATCCTGATGGAAATCAGGGATGGCCGATTATTATTGCTGCTGTACTGTATTATTTCCAGGTCTATTGTGACTTTTCGGGGTACACAGATATTGCTATCGGATCTGCCAGAACAATGGGATTCAATTTAATGAAAAACTTTGACCGTCCTTATGCATCAAAATCTTTAACTGAATTCTGGACAAGATGGCATATATCTCTTACTACCTGGTTGCGTGATTATATATATTACCCATTAGGAGGTAGCAGGGTTAAAAAGCTTAATTTATATTTAAATATTTTCATTGTATTTTTAATCAGCGGGCTATGGCATGGTGCGAGTTGGAATTTTGTGCTTTGGGGTGCATTTCTTGGAATTGTCCAGATAATTGAAAAAGCAGTAACATCTGTTACAAAATCTTTAAAAAATAGGTTTGTTAAATATAAATCAGGAAAGTTATGGAGTTTGTCATGTCTGGTTATAACCTTTTGTATTATTGCATTTTCCACGCTGTTGTTTCGTTCTTCCGATATGACAGAAATTAAAAACGTATTGTCTAATCTTATAATTTTCAATTCTGATGCTACAAGAGAGCTTATTAAAAACCCTGAACTGATTTTAGCTATTGTCTTTGTTATTATTATGATATTAATTGAATCTATTCATTCCAGATATTCAATTACAAAATATTTATCTGGAAGAAGTGTTGTATTAAGATATGCTATTTACATATCTGCTTTATTTTTGATTTTATTGTTTGGTGTTTTTTCAAAAAATGATTTTATATATTTTCAGTTTTAGTATGGTCAAAAAGTTTGTCATAAAATCTTCTTTATTCCTGGTAGCAGTACTTGTAATACATTTTACATTAAATTATCTGTATAATAATTATTTAAAAAAAGATAGCGTTGATAAACGTAAAGACGTCCAATTTATTGAAAATAAATCGGATATAAAATATTTGTTTATGGGAGATTCACATATTATGAATGGAATAGATCCAAGGCAGATAAAAAACAGTTTTAATTATGGCTCAGGTGAAGAATCTTATATTCAGACATATTACAAGATTAAAAATATTGTTGAAATTCAGAATTTTATGCCTGAATATATTATTTTATCTATTGATCCTTCTTCTTTTTCTTCTTTTAGAGCAACAAAAATTAATAATGAGGAATACTGGACAAAGTATCTTGATTATTATGAGATAGCGGCAATTCTCGAAAATAATTCTATTGTTTATGGAAAAATAACCGGAAAATATTTTTCATATACAGGGGAATGTTATGTTTTTATGAAATATATATTTTCAAGAAGAAAAGAGAGGGCAGAAATTTTTAAAGGTTATAAACCAAAATTTGAAGATTTGTCACTTCAGAAAAATATTGATAAAACATGCAAAGATCGGGCTTATTTGTACCTTAATCATAGAAATCAGTTTGATGAAGGTTTGAAAATCTATTTCAATAAAATATTAAAATTTTGTGAAACTAATAAAATCAAAATAATTTTAATAAAAATGCCTTTGAGTGAGAGCTACATTAAATATGTCGAAACTTTAATTGACATTGAAGATAATTACAATGAGATTATTAATTTGACATCAGATGTTACCTGTGTTTATAAAATTATAGATTATCAAAATATTTTTTTCAGAGATAATAGTAAGTTTCAGAATCCTGACCATTTGAATGACAAAGGTGCACTTGAACTTTCTAAGTTGATTAATCAGGAATTATACAGTGAATAAATCGTCTTCTGCTCAAAAACATAAATTTATAAAGAAAAAATCATCAAAAGTTATAATTGCTTTTAAGTAACTTTAGAAGTTCGTAAACCTATATATCTTACATAAATTATTAATTATGGATAACATAAAACAAATTAAAATGAATTTGGAAAATCTCGATCAGGTTTTTCCCGATAATTTTTCTCAGGAACAGATTGCAAAATGTAAAACTTTGTTTTTAAAAAAACTTGCAGAAAGTGCGCACAAGTATTACGGAGGAAAAATTCAGACTGTTCCAAAAGCTCCGGTACTCGGATTTAATTGGTTTAATGTCTGGTACACTCCGGGTGTATCAAAAGTTTCTACTATGATTAGAGATAACAATGAAGCCTCTTATGAGCTTACAAATCGCGGAAATTTGGTAGCCGTTGTAAGTGACTCGACACGTGTTTTGGGAGATGGTGATTGTACTCCTTCAGGAGGGTTAGGAGTTATGGAAGGAAAGGCATTTTTAATGAAATATCTTGGTGGAGTTGATGCGGTTGCTTTATGTATTGATAGTAAAGGAGAAAACGGCAAAAATGATCCTAAAAAAATCATTGATTTTGTAAAAATGTGTCAGCATAGTTTTGGAGCGATAAATCTGGAAGATATTTCACAACCAAATTGTTACAAAGTTCTTGACGACCTTCGTGAGCAATGTGATATCCCTGTGTGGCATGATGATGCTCAGGGAACAGCATGTGTCACTCTAGCCGGATTATTGAATGCATTAAAACTTACAGATCGGAAAATCAATGATGTAAAAATTGTATTTCATGGTGCAGGTGCATCTAATACAACAATTGCACGATTAATTATTGCAGATGGAGGTGATCCGAAAAAGATGATTATGTTCGATTCAAAAAGCTCATTGCACAAAGACAGATCAGATATTAAAGCAGACACCAGATTTTACAGGAAATGGGAATTATGCGAAAGTACAAATCCAAATAAGGTTGAATCAATGGACGAAGCTATGAAAGGTGCTGATGTGCTGATTACCTTATCAACACCGGGCCCTGATGTTATTAAGCCCGAATGGGTGAGATCAATGGCCTTTAAATCAATTGTTTTTGCATGTGCAAACCCTGTCCCTGAAATATATCCTTATGCTGCTAAAGAAGCAGGTGCATATATTGTTGCTACAGGCAGAGGAGATTTTCCAAATCAGGTAAATAATTCAATCGGATTCCCAGGAATATTGAAAGGTGCACTTTTAGTTCGTGCTAAAAAAATAACTGATAATATGGCAATTGCTGCTGCTCATTCTCTGGCAAACTATGCAGAGAAAAGAGGAATAAATTCTGAAAATATTGTTCCTACAATGAGCGAAGCAAATGTTTTTCCTGTCGAATCTGCAGATGTTGCCATGCAAGCGATTAAAGATGGAGTTGCAAGAATTAAAATGTCATGGGACGAAGCATTTGCACTCGCAAAAAAAGATATTGATGAAGCCAGAAGTCTTACAAATGCATTGATGGAACAGGGATATATTAAAAACCCACCACAGGAATTATTGCAGGATTCACTAAAATGGGCAATAGAGCAAGTACAATACAATTCGTGTTCAAATGTATTTTCTGAAAGTTCATTATATTTTACAATGAACTTTCTTTGTTTATATATTTGGCAGAATGATAAATAATTATAATAATAGTAAATTTAATATTTAATACTTTCTTACTGAGAATGTGTTTTAAAAAAAAAATCAATATATTTGCAGGCTTATTTAAAAAGTGAATAAATCTAATTAAAAAATTCGTAAAATGCAGAATAAAGGAGCAATAACATTACTTGCAATTCTTTTAGCACTCGCAAGTTTGTACCAACTTTCTTTTACTTTAGTTGTAAGAAATATTGGAAAGGATGCAGAAGTATACGCAAATGGGGATTTCAACAAAGAACTGGATTATCTTGATTCGATGGCAGGCATACCCGTTTATCCGCTGCTTAATTATACACTCAGGGAATGTCAGGAAAGAGAAATCAATCTAGGACTTGACCTAAAAGGCGGTATGAACGTTACTCTGGAGGTATCTGTTATTGATGTTTTAAGATCTTTGGCAAATTATTCAACCGATAAAACTTTTAACGATGCTATTGAACTGGCAAAAAAGAAACAGGAATCTTCACAGGAGGATTACATTGCATTGTTTGCACAAGCTGTAAAAGAAATTAAGCCTAATGCCAGTTTGTCCTCATTTTTTGCAACATATGAAAATAAAGCTTACATTGATTCAAAAACATCAGATGAAGATGTTCTGGCTTTTTTAATAAATGAAACCAATGGTGCAATTGACAATTCTTTTGAAGTATTAAGAAATAGGATTGACCGCTTCGGAGTGGCTCAACCAAATATTCAAAGGTTGGAGACTGCCGGTCGTATTTTAATTGAACTCCCCGGTGTTAAAGACCCTGAACGAGTAAGAAAACTATTGCAGGGAACTGCAAGTCTCGAATTTTGGGAAACCTATGAAAACAAAGATGTTTTTAATTATTTAATGGAAGCCAACAAAGCAATAAAAGAATTCAACCTTACAACCTCGACTGATAGTAAAAATGATATTATCGATACTTTGTTTACAGATAATTCCAAATCTTTAACAATAGAGGATTCATTGAAAACAAACGATCTATCCCTATTGGCAAATGAGTTAATAGATACATCAGACGAATCTTCAGATACATCAAAAACTTTACTTGAGCAATTTGGAACTGACTCATCTGTTGCTTCGTCGGATACTGCATTTAGCTCAGAACAATGGGAAAAAGAATATCCTTTGTTTGCAATTTTATTCCCAAGTCAGGATAAGGAAGGGAAATTGTATCCCGGACCTGCAGTGGGCATGGCGCATTATAATGATACTGCTAAGGTAAATAAGCTTTTAGCAATGAAACAGGTTAAAGCAATTTTCCCAAAGGATTTAAAATTCTATTGGACTTATAAGCCTTATAAGACTGATAGAGAAGAAACTGATTTTTATCAGTTAATCGCAATAAAAGTTTCAAATCGTGACGGAAGGGCACCTCTTGATGGAAAAGCAATTTCTAATGCCAGAAGAGAATTCGGACAAACCAGTGCATCTGCTGAAGTATCAATGAAAATGAATGGTGATGGTGCAAATATCTGGGCAAAACTTACAAAACAGAATATCGGAAAATCTATTGCTATTGTGTTGGATGGGTATGTTTATTCATATCCTACAGTTCAGGGAGAAATTAAAGGGGGAAATTCTTCAATAACAGGAAATTTCGACATTAATGAAGCTGATGACCTTGCCAATGTATTAAAATCAGGAAAACTTCCTGCTCCGGCAAGAATCATAGAGGAAGCAATCGTTGGTCCAACTCTGGGACAAGAAGCTATTGATTCGGGTTTTTCCTCCTTTTTAATTGCTTTTTTAATTGTTTTAGCATACATGGTATTCTATTACAGTCATCGTGCAGGGCTAATTGCTGATATTGCACTCATTGCCAATTTATTTTTCCTGATTGGAGTCCTTGCTTCTTTACAGGCAGTTTTGACTCTTCCCGGTATTGCCGGTATTGTATTGACGCTGGGTATGGCTGTCGATGCTAATATTATAATATTTGAACGAATTAAGGAGGAAATAACAGCAGGTAAAGGATTAAAACTTGCGATTGCTGATGGATATAAAAATGCCTATTCTGCAATTATTGATGCAAACGTTACAACTATTTTAACGGGAATTATATTATATATATTTGGAACAGGTCCGATAAAAGGTTTTGCAACAACTCTTGTAATCGGTATTTTAACTTCACTATTTTCTGCAATATTCATTACCCGATTGGTTTTTCTTGCATTATCAAATAAAAACAGGAAAATTACTTTCGCAACTAATTTTACTAAAAATGCATTTAAGAATGTTAAAATTCGGTTTATTGAAAAAAGAAAGATGTTTTATATAATATCATCAATTATTATAATTGCAGGAGTTACATCTATTTTTATAAATGGATGGAAATTAGGTATAGATTTTAAAGGAGGGAGAACATTTGTTGTTCGATTTGATCAGAATGTGGTAACTTCTGATGTGGCAAAAGCTTTACAATTAACTTTTGAAAGTACACCGGAAGTTAAAAAGTTCGGATCAGACAATCAGGTAAAAATTTCAACTACATATATGATAGACAGTGATGACCCTGATGCTGATCAGGAAGTCGAGAAAAAATTATATGAAGGATTGCAACAAATACTTGGGGCTGATGTTGATCTTGATAAATTCCTGACTGATCATAGAATGAGTTCGCAAAAGGTAGGACCAACTATTGCTCATGATTTTAAAATTGCAGCTATCTGGGCCGTTGTATTTTCATTATTAGCAATATTTATTTATATACTTCTTCGTTTTAGAAACTGGCAATATGGACTGGGTGCTGTTACGGCATTAATTCATGATGTAATTATCGTATTGTCTGCATATTCTCTTTTATACGCTATTATGCCTTTTTCAATGGAAATTGATCAGGCGTTTATTGCAGCTATATTGACAGTTGTGGGTTATTCAATAAATGATACTGTTATTATTTTTGACCGTATGCGCGAATATATCGGTTTGTATAAGAAGCGAAACCGAGCCGAAGTTATAAATTCAGCTCTTAATAGTACAATAAGCCGTACAATAGGAACTTCTCTGACGACTCTCCTAGTGCTTTTAGCAATATTTATTTTTGGAGGAGAGGTGATAAGGGGATTCATATTTGCAATTTTACTGGGAATAACCATTGGAACATATTCTTCTGTATTTGTTGCTGCTCCGATTGTCTTTGATACTATAAAAAATGATGATAAAAAGGCTATTATAAAAGATAACAAAAGCAGTTAAAACACAAAACCCGGTAATTCCGGGTTTTTTTATAGTCTGTTTTAATTGTTATCTTTGCACATCCTTTTATGCATTTTCTATGGAATATCTTTTGCTCCTTTTAGGCTTTGTTTTATTAGCTGCAGCGGGCAATTATCTAGTCGAAAGCAGTGTGGCATTATCCAAACATCTTAAGGTTTCTACTTTAGTAATTGGAGTTGTTGTCGTTTCATTCGGAACTTCAGCCCCTGAACTTATTGTGAGTTTAAAAGCAGCATTGGCTGGACATTCTGATATCGCCATAGGTAATGTCGTTGGTTCAAATATTGCTAATATTGGATTAATTCTTGGAATCACTGCAATAATTCTCCCAATTCCTGTGAAAAGCAGATCAATAATTTTTGATTGGCCCGTTATGATGATTGCAAGCATATTAATATTTCTTTTTATGCTGAATAACCAGATAGGGCGAATTGAAGGATTTATTCTGTTTATTCTCCTGATTATGTTTGTTTATTATTCACTGTATTCGTCAAGAAAAAACGAGAAAATTTCAAATAAAATTCCCGAAAAAGCTAAATATGATATATGGATTTCTTTATTATTGCTGGTGTTATCATGTGGCGGATTATATTTCGGATCAGAATTATTAGTTAAAAATGCTTCTTCCATAGCTTTGAAATTTAATGTAAGTGAAAGGATTATATCGATTACAATTATTTCATTTGGTACCAGTGTGCCAGAGCTTGCCGCTTCATTAGCAGCGGCACTAAAAAAGGAAATGGATATATCCATAGGGAATATAATCGGATCAAATCTGTTTAACATCTTGGGAATATTAGGAATTACATCTTTGATTCACCCCATAAAAGGAATTGATCCTCAAATAAACAGTTTTGACATTTTTTGGATGTTAGGCTTTTCCTTACTGTTGTTTTTATTGATTATTCCTATAAAAAAAGGAATATTAAAAAGATGGAAAGGTTTACTTTTGTTATCATGCTATTTAGTATTTTTATATTTTATTTTTCAAATAAAAAAATAGCTATGATTATTGCTGAAAATATTATCAAAAGATATGGTGATCTGGAAGTACTGAAAGGAATTAATCTGAGAATTGAAAAAAGTCAGATTGTGGCAATTGTTGGATCAAGCGGAGCCGGAAAAACAACTTTATTGCAAATTTTAGGAATTTTAAATAAACAGGATTCCGGGAAAATTATTATCGAAGACACTGATATTTCAGCGCTTAAAGACAAGCAGTTATCAAGGTTTAGAAACAAGCATATAGGTTTTGTCTTTCAGTTTCATCATTTGCTTCCCGAATTCACTGCGTTGGAAAATGTTTGTATCCCCGCCTTTATTGCAGGAAAATTGAAAAAAGAAGCAGAAGAAAATGCAAAAGAAATATTAAATTATCTCGGACTTGGCGACAGGCTTTCGCATAAACCCAATAATCTTTCAGGAGGAGAACAACAAAGAGTTGCAATTGCCAGAGCTCTGATAAATAATCCCAAGGTAATTCTTGCAGATGAGCCAACCGGTAATCTTGATTCAAAAAATACAAGGGAATTATACGATCTGTTTTTCAAGTTGCGTGAAAAATACGGACAAACATATGTAATTGTAACTCACAATAAAGAACTTGCCGATTTGTCCGATAAAAAATTTTTGATTGAAGATGGATTAATTGTAGGATAAAATTACGGCAAATTTTCCTGAACATAGCCATCAGAAATCAGGAAAATGCTGATGATGGCAAAAATTGCAAAGCCAATTACAATAATTCCAGCAATTTTATTGATCCACCAGATACTTTTTAAACGGAATCTTTTCCTGAATAAATTAACTATTGTTGTAAGAATTGACCACCAGAAAGCTGCACCCAGAAAAACGCCCACAGTAAGAATCAGAATGGATAAAAAACCGGATTCTCCTTTAACAATACCAAAAGCAGCAAAAGCCCCAAGAAAAAAGAAAATTGTAAGCGGGTTTGAAAAAGTGAGAAGAAATAATGAAACAAAATCCCCGATAAGCCCCCTGCCTTTTTTTCTTGCCTGCTTCCTTAATTGTCTTCCCGGATTGGAGAAAAATATCCTGAATCCAAGATAAAATAATATTCCTCCAGCGGCAATACGTAAATAAAGTTGTTGCTCTATAATAAAAGCTGTCACAAAAGATAATCCAAATCCTGCAATAATAGCATACACAGTATCAGAAGTAGCTGCACCCAAGCCGGAAACAAAACCGGATAATCTTCCTTTATTTATTGTTTTTTGAATACACAAAACCCCTATCGGTCCTAGTGGAACTGAAGCAGAAAATCCTATAATTATACCATTGACAAGGCTTTGTAATTCTATTTGCATTTTTCCCTTTTCGTCGAAACTTTTCTTTTGAAGGTGAATTTCTCTCTTACACTTTTTGACAAAAATAATACTTATTTTAGCAATATGATGAAATTTCAAAATTTTGAGTTAAAGAACTATCTGGACGAAAAAGTTATTCAGTATAATAATCTGAATTTCATAGACTCAGATCCGATTCAAATTCCTCACCTGTTCAATGATGTAAAAAATATTGAATTATCAGCATTTTTGACTGCAATAATCAGTTGGGGGCAAAGAAAAACAATTATTAGCAATGCCCATTCGCTTATAAAGTTGATGGATCTTCAACCCTATGATTTTGTTATTAACGCTTCTGTTTCAGATATGGAAAACCTGAAAAATTTCAAACACAGAACTTTCAACGGTGACGACTGCATGTATTTTATTAACTGATGTTACGCAAAATTAACAAATGACT
>JBDRPR010000560.1:0-4050 GCA_043826845.1 Bacteroidota bacterium | reverse complement strand
TCTTAGTACTGTCGTTATTATAGATAAAGCCAGTTTTCAAACCGACGGCGTTTTCAACCTCAAAGATATTGTTGAATCTGTCGCGCAAAATAACATTAGAGGAGATAGAATCTGTGAAAGACGGATCGAATATATAGGTCGTCTTTTTATCCAATCGCCAATCGGAGTTAAATGAATATTCAAAAGTGGTTTTATTATGAAGTGAATCGGTACCTGTATCTGGGTTCTCAACCTTTAATAACTCGGATTGAAGGTTTAACACATTATCATTTTCCATCACTGTATCGGATTCATAAGCATATATTATGGAATCTATAATATTATATGAGATCCCATCATATGATTTTTCTACGGCTCTAATCTGATGATATTCATCATTGACGTATCTATAGTTCGTTTCAGTGGTTATGCCATCTCTTGACGATTTATTATAATCGATATAGATTCTATATGTTCCGTCATCCAACTCTTCTATTTTATATGAACTGGTATCATAATCAGTTGTAAAAGCACCATTCTTGTTTTGATATTGGACTTTAAAAACAGTTCCATCCAACAAATATCCACCGCCTTCAATGCCGAATTTATTGGCATCCCCCAGATCAGGATATTCATTAGCTGAATCTAAATCGTTATAATGATAATATATAGCAGTATCCGTTGTATCGCCGGAGAAATGAGGTGATATTATTCGAGTACAATATGATTTGGCATAATTATCAGTCCTGTCTTTAATTACATCTTGGTATT
Organism: Bacteroidota bacterium; assembly: GCA_043826845.1. Classification (GTDB taxonomy): domain Bacteria; phylum Bacteroidota; class Bacteroidia; order Bacteroidales; family CAYTAU01; genus JBDRPR01. Next base: position 3,300 of record JBDRPR010000560.1, on the reverse strand, counting down.
CATAATCATAATAAATTGGATTGGTATCACCATTATATTTACTAATCTTTGTTTGCGATACCATAATCTGATCGGCATAACCCTCAATTTGAGAATTATAAAAATGATGGGAACCAAAAGTCGTAGTATCTATTGATGAATAAATTGTTTCCCAAGTAATGGAATAACTTGTATCATATGTTGTATCAGGAAATAGAGAATCAGGACTAATAATCATTTCAATGTGCTGAACAGAATCAATAATTGGGATCCCCCGTTCAACGGCATAAAATAGATTATTGGTGGATAGCCCGAAATATGTATCCCCGATACTATGGACACTGTCAACCAAATATGGAATACTTAAATTAGTTTCTAATAGAGAGTTATTATGTTTTTCAAATACCTTAAACGTATATTGTCCCGGAATGGAATCCGGGCTGAAAAATAACATATTATAATCTGTAATTTTAAAACATAAAGCTTCATGGTAGTTGACAATTGGACTTAACTCTGTAAGATTCGACCATGAATTATTGGTTTTATTATAAAATGAATACATTGGCTTAACAGAATCAGGATCAGAATTATTTTTCCAGAAAAGACCGCCCAAAGAATATTCGTTAACCAATAAACCGTCGACGCCATGATCGGTCTTGGCGGTATCTAGGCTAAGACTATATCCCGAATGATATAATATGTTAGTCCCCCAATTAGTTCCATTCCAACTATATACTATTGTGGAATCACCCAAATAGGCTACAATACTATGCGAATTGTAATAAACTTGTTCGACGACATCTTTGGTATTTATAGAATCTGAAAGTGACCACTCACTTGAATAAGTGCCATCGTTTCTAAAAACATAAATTATGCTATCTGCAACAAAAGTCATGCAATTTTCGCCAATTTCAAGAGAATTTTTCAAATATCCCGATTTGTTGGCGTTAAAATCGGTAACAATCTGATGTTGGCCCCAAATTGAATCGCCGTATAATTTATATATATAGAGATCAAGACTATCATTTGTATCTTTCTTTAAAAATGCGGCATAAGGCAGTTTTATACTGGCACCGAAATAAACCGAATCCGGACCGAAATTTTCCATAGCATCAGTAGTACTAATAGCTGTGTACATTCCGCTTTGATTAATAACCCAAGAACTAATTAAAACATTCGATCTATCATTACACCCATATGAGAATATTGAAGATTTTCCATCAAAATCATAAACAAAAGCATCGCTAAAACTATAATTTGGATCCCCTAGAATGCTACCAAATACTTTGGTTCCCGTCCAAAAGGTCGTATCGTCATTTGTATATCTTATATATGAATAAACATCATAATCGTATTTGGCATACGTTTCAGCATAAGGAATTGCTACACTATCGGGTGGATCGACAATATAGAATATATCCTGACCATTTATAAAATAGTAGGAACTATTGTACAAGAGTATAGTATCAACATAATTCAGAGGGGGTGGATATGATACAATCTTTTGTATCCAAGGTCCGACGAGACTAGGAGTTGCATAATCATACAATCTTCCATCTTTATATTCAGTAATGTATAGACTATCCCTATCACCTGCGGAATCAAGATCCCTTGGCCTAATATATGTAATATAATCATCTCCTGCACCGGAAACAAGATATCCATCCATATTATTCAATTCACGAATTTGCGTCTTCCATTGGCCATCCCAAGTATTTATTATCAAATTCTCTTCATAATCCATCGCGGCCTTATTTGCTCCATCCACTTTCCTATCAACAAATACACCTATTTTATCAATTGCGTCGTAATGTGCAAATTCCCTGATATGAAATTGTTTTTCCAAAAGAGTCTTATTGTTTGCTTCGCTGACAGTCGTATAAGATAATTCCTGAATTAATCCCGAAGGCTCAACAATTTTAGTGAGCGCCCCCCAATGCTCTTCCTCAGGGTCATCTTCGTATTCAAACTGATAGGCTGGTAATGTAGTCGTATCAACAGGAGATACAGATTTAACCGATTTAAGGAATAATTTCTTTTGATCGGCACTGGCAGAGCTATCCAAATAACAATATTCAAAGGCTGTTCTAGCCAATATTTCATCTTCGGCGTTCATTAATTTAACGCTATCAAGACGTTTGGTTGTATAATAATCATGATGCCAGGAAGCCCATTTATCGGAATAATCCAATCTATCTTCTAAAATGAATTCAATATATTTGCCATCGGGAGCGGTAATTCTTTTTAGATGCGAAGCTCTTGTGTATGTGGAATCAGATGATCCATAATCATTTACTAAAGATTCCCTTTGTTGCTGATAGGAAAAATAGAATCCATTATTTCCTGAAGGATCGGTAATAGAATACAAATCCCACTGATACGGGTTTAGAGAATAATCGTCGGTATCGCCAAGAAGATCGCCAACAACTTCGCCTAATCTTAAATTATATCTAGTTGCTGATGAATCAGCATTTCCATATGTATATATTTTGCCATCATCTTTTGTGATAGTCCAATAGACTACCTCTCCATTTGAAACATGGCGGGTGACAATCCAGTTTTTCCTAAACGTAAATGTAAAATTATCGGTTCCATCAATAGGAATTAGTTCATAGGAAGAACCACTAATATCCAATAATGTATATCTATCATCCTTATGATCATATGTTCCATTTCTGTCATTGGTGATATATCCAAATCCTCCCTGCCAACCCAATCCTACCCAAGAAGCTTGGTACATATCATTGTTTAAATACATTTTTTTATAGGATTCTGAGGAAGAGTAACCAATTGAAAATGAAATTGAAGCACCGTTATGTCCAGTTAAGGAAGCGATCGGCAACTGTTGCATAAATTGACCGGTGTAAGTAGAGACATTGTCCCCTATATTATTCCGTTCGGGCAAAAAATCTGTTCCCCTTTCACTTCCCAAAGTCACATCTTCCAATAATGTATTGGGATCGTTTGACTCAGAGTAGGCCAATTGAGCAAGAATAAGAATTAATAACACGGATACAATAAGCGATACACAATAATTGGGGATAAAGATTTTGACTTTTGCCTTCATAACTCCCTCCAGAGTAATAGGGTGATGTTTAATATTTGAACCGCACTTACAGATAAATAAACGAGTATAAAATAATTTTGTCAAATATTATTTTTGTAATAATACGATTATTTTATTTATTATTGTTAGTATAGTGTCAGAAATTGACAAAGTAAATATACATTATGACCAATTGAAACCAGAATTGTGATATTCAACCACTCATTTGAAAGATCAGATCAAATAGAGTTAAGTACATTGCAATTAATATAAAG
>JBDRPR010000559.1:0-12163 GCA_043826845.1 Bacteroidota bacterium | reverse complement strand
TTTAGATGAATTTCATTATAGGCATAATCGAAGGAATAATATGGACACAATATTCGATTTGCTTATCAAAAGAATGGTTGAAAATCAACCAAAGCGAATAAATTCAATGGATTTGAAGTGATACCTAAACGCCTATACCTATAAAAGAAATTGTTGTTAGTGGGGGAATATCAGTTAAACCAAATATTAATTCATTTGAAATTATATGTTTACAATAATTGTTTGGTCGAATAATGTGAAGCATCAGATGTCAGGACTCAATAATAAAAATGCAACCGTGCCGTCAGGTCGGTACAATTGCTCAGGAATACATTCCTTTACAGAGGACAGTTGACAATATGGTATTTTTGAGGAGGAGGTTTACAGCCGAATACATAAGAAAATGATATTTCATGAGCACCCAGAGTCTGATTACAGAGTCTGGAAACCGTTAAATCATAACTGTAACCGAATTTCATATCACTGACTGAATAACCCAACGTCATAATAAAAGAATCAAAATTGAATTTAAAGTTCTGCCTTAACATAATCCCTGCGACAAGGGATTTGCGTGTTGCATAAAAACCATAGTTTAACTGTTGAAAATCCCTCTGTTGCTGAAACAAAACATTGGGAGAAAGAAAAAAATCGTCCTTTCTCAGTCTTAATCCTTTTACAGGAATATTGGTTCCGAAGTGTAAAGTATATTTTCTAGGCAAAACTGCTTCACTGTTATTACGGAATGATTCTTCATGTTCTGTGAGATGATGCACAGCAAAACCAAAAAATGAATTTTCGACAAAAGCTATACCACCTGCCGAGAAATCAACAAAACCGGTATTGATACAATTATATTTCTGAACAAGAGGTTCATTGCTTCTGTAAATGACTCCATACAGCGGATCTATCATATCCGGAAAAACGAAATCCATATTAAGTCGTTTTTGAAAATAGCTGACCTGGAAGCCTGATTTTATATAAAATTTTCTTTTTATTTTAATGGTATATGTGTACATTCCGCTGATGCAGGTTGTATTAAAAGCCCCGTCTCCTTCGGTATCATGAAAAATAAGCAATCCCAGACCACCGTGTACCTTTTCCACAAATTTGTCAACAGAAGCACTATAGGTTACATATGTCGAACCCAGTGATGGCCATTGGTTCCTGTAATTCAGCATCAGTCTGTAGCAGCCTTCTTCGCCGGCATAAGTAGGGTTAAGGTAAAGGCGGTTGGAATAAAACTGCGAAAATCCCGGATCCTGCGCTATTATAGACAATGATCCTGTCAGAATGAATACGTTAATGATAAAAATACTTATAAAATATTTTTTTATACTGCTGCCCTTTACCATATGATGTCTCCCTTTTCATATAATAACACCATCAGGTAACAATGAGCAGAGGAAATCGGTATCAGGTGGAGGAGACTGCTTCAGAAAAGCCTTAACCACTTCTTTAAAATATACCTATAAATGGGAAAGCCTAAATTCCAAATTATTAAATCTATAATTTCTGCTCATTTCCCAAAAGAAATATTTTTTATTTTATATCACGACCCGAAAGTCACGCATATCTATCGGGACGAGTTGCAGCAGGGGGTTGGCTTTACTTTTTCTGTTTGATTTGATTTTATAATACTTTCAAACTCTCCAAATAGTTTTTTTCTGCTTCGCTTAATGTTTTTTGTTGATACTTTATATATTCTGTGGTAGCCTTTTCAATCGCTATTTCATGGCTGATAGTGCCTGTACCCTGCAACAGTTTCTCTCCGCTCATAGTTAGAATTCTATCCAAATGTTCAGCCCAATTTTTCATTGTCATTGCCTGTTCACGTTCGGCCTGACGCTCGGCAAAATCCAAATACCCCGATACTATTTGACCAAGCGAACGAAGCTCTTTCTCAACTAAGTAATTTTTTGCCACCACAACGTCTTTCAAATAAGGACGATTGCCCGGAAAAGTCATTAAACCCATAAATTCTTTTTCAGCATCTGCGCGGTTGAAAATAACTTCGGCTGCAGTTTGACCATGTACCGCATAATGAATTTTATTTTGCACTTTTTTAAAAAACTCAATAGAAACAACAGCCTTAGGGTCGTAATCAATGCTGGTTGCGTATATATCAAGCACCTGACGGTAGAAAACTTTTTCGGAAGAACGAATGTCGCGTATCCGTAGCAACAATTCTTTCCAATAGCCACCGCCACCCAAATTTTTCAGGCGCTCATCGTCCATTACAAAACCTTTCCTGATATATTCATTAAGGCGTTTGGTTGCCCAAATCCGAAATTGGGTACCCCTTTGAGATTTTACCCTATACCCTACAGAAATTATAACATTCAGGTTGTAAAATTTAACCGGTTTATCGGAATTTGCAATGTGCAAAAATTGCACATTGCTTTTTTCTTCCAATTCTCCTTCTGAAAATATGTTAGCAATATGTTTGACAATTACGCTCCTGTCTCTTTCAAACAAAACAGCCATTTGTTCTTGCGATAGCCATACTGTTTCATTTTCAAAACGAACATCCACTGATATTTTTTCGTCTTCGGTTTTAAATAAAATAAAATTTGATCGAGCCTCTTTCATAATAATTTATATTGTAAGCATGTTTTTATGTTTTTGCATTGGCGTTGCAAGCTCCCTGCCTGACCGGGCGGGTTTTTGTCTTGTCAATATTTCTTTTTTGTCTGTCATAACTAAATTTTTAATTTTATCTCCTCTTCCAATTCTTCAAGCTTCATTGCCCCAACGATTCAATGTTATGTCTGCCTTTTTTTTAAATAACGCCATCAGGAAACAGAAACATTAAAAATCTGCCTCAGGTGGAGGAGACTATTTAGAAAATTGTACGCAAAAAAAAGTCTGGTTAAAATCATTCTACAATTATTTTCTCTGTAAAAACTTGTTTCTCTGTATTGACTATCATTATATATATGCCCTTAGGTATCATATTTATATCTAATTCTGTTTCTTTTGATTCAAATATAAGCTTACCAAAAATATCAATAATTTTAACATTTGTAATTCCATTTAATTTAATAAATAGACGGTTATCGGTAGGATTAGGAAAAATTAATAATTTTACAGTTTTATTAATTTCATCCTTATTATCAATGAAATCAAACTTAACAGCCCAGACATCTCCATTTCCATGTTGTGGATCAATCCATTCACTTGTTGAAACTGTAAACCCTGAAGCTAAAAGATAATTATCATAAGTTTCAAGAATATTTGTACATTGATCACTATAATTGCCCCCTAAACATACATTCCATAAGAGCTGTCCATTATTATCTAGTTTTACTATCCAATAGTCATCAGAGTTATAATGATTGCTAATATCACCATCTGTTGAATTCGTATAACCAGCAACAACAAAATTATAATCACTTGTTTGAATTATTGATTCAGGTCTATCATAATCAGAGCCACCTAAAGTATTAGTCCAGATTGTATCTCCAATAGCATTTGTTTTTATTATCAAAAAGTCAGTATCACCATGATTCCCATGAATATCTATATCAGTTGAACTTGTCATTCCTGCCATTAAATAACCACCATCATTGGTTTGTATAACACTTATACCCTCATCAGCATCAGTTCCTCCATAATTTCTCTCCCATTCAATATTACCAAGTGAATCGAGTTTTAGCAACCAAAAATCTGAACTTCCATAATTATTGCCTATATCAAAATTAGTAGATGAACTGGTTGCCAAAATTATAAATCCATTATCGTTTGTATAATATATTTCATTACCAATGTCAGACAAAGTACCACCATAATTTTTCACCCAAATTGTATCTCCATTTTGATCAAGATTTAATAAAATCAAATCACTATTTCCATAACATTGATTAAAATAATAATCAGAAGAATAAGAATAACCTAATATTGCACAACCACCATTAATTGTTGATACAATAGAATATGGGTCATCCATACTACTGCCACCATATGACTTTTTCCATATTGTATTGCCATTAATATCCAATTTAATTGCGAATATATCTCCTCCGCCCCAAGTATTTAATATGTCAAAGTCACTGGAATATGAAACACCAGTATAAACTATACAACTATCATCTGTGAATGTAACTTCACCTCCCAAATCAATATTTGAACCTCCAAATGTTCTTGTCCATAATGTATCTCCGTTATTTTTAATTCTAACAATATAAAAGTCAAAATCACCTCTATTTATATGCACGTCATAATCATTAGATTGGGATAATGCAGCTAATACAAAACCATCATCAAATACTTTGCAACAATTCCATGATTTATCCATCATAGAACCTCCATAACATTTATCCCAAATAATATTAAGACTTTGAGAAAAAAAATTACTAGAAGCTATTAAAAGAATAAAAAATGGAATGAGAAAAAAAATTAGTTTTTTCATGTTTTGTTTTTATGCTTATTCCAATACTACTTTATCAACAGCTACTCCTTTATTTGTAGTTACTTTTATAATGTAGATTCCTTTATTATGTTCTTTAAGATCTATTTCATTTTCTATTCCATCAAAGATTTGTTTTCCTTGTATATTCAACACTTTAATATTCTCTATCCCTACTGCAACTATTACAATTTTTCCTGTAGTGGGATTTGGAAATATCTGAACATTAGTAGCATTTACATCATTAATAATACTTACCAATGAATCAACAATAATAATAATTGTATCACCAGAAATGCATCCATAATAGTCGGTTGTTTGAACCCATATTGTATAGCTTCCTATGCCAACACTTCCGTCAAAAAGATATTGAGGACTTGTTGCACTGCTACTCCATAAATAGTCAATATAATTACCTGGATATAGTGGCACGGTTTCATTACTTGATATTGTGGTATCATTTCCGAGATATGTACAAGGAGCAGTAATGTCTACAATAGTAGAATCGGTGAATGTGCATCCATTAGCTGCTGTAACAGTAACCGAATATGTTGCTTGTCCGGTGAATGGTGTATTTATAACTATTGTTTGTGTGGTTTCAGTTGTATTCCACAAATAGGAGCTAAAACCAGAACCTGCATCTATTGTAATACTGCCTCCTACACAAGATGGTGTAATATCATTAAGATCAAGATTATTAGGTGAGAAAACTAAACTTGTATTATCTGTGGCAGTACAGCCATAATAATCTGTTACTGTAACATAATAATCTCCGGGAAGTGTGAGATGAACAATAGAAGTTGAATTTCCATTACTCCATTGATATTCCGCATAACCGGAAATATCAATTGATACTGTATCTCCTGAGCATAGATTCGAATATGTTCCTAAATTAATTACAGGAAGTGTATTGACAACAACAGTAAGTGTATCAATAGCAGTGTTAGCTTGTGCATCAGTAATTGTAATATAATAGTTTATAGGGGTAGATGTAGGAAAAGGAATTGCCGGATTAGCGTCAGTAGAAAATACTATGCCTAAAGAATCTGCCCACTGGTATGTAAAAGGATAAACTCCACCTGTATGAATACTGTTTAGTGTGATATCTCCAGTATTTGCACAACATACAGTATCTTGTGCATAAACAAACAAACTATTACCGGATATTGTTATTATAGTATCGCAACTTAAACCCGGATTTTGACTTTTCCACCATTGAATATATCCCATTCTTGAAATAAGATATTTTACACTTAACAAATTATCGCCATCATAAGCTATTGCATTTACATAAGCTACATCTATACATATCTCTTGTCCTACATCTAGGGTAAATGGACCAACTACACCAATACCTTGTCTATTTCCGGGGGTATTACCTGCAGAACCTTCATTCCATTCTACTGGAGATTGAGGATTACCAGTAAATACATAATTAACAGGAGTTGTACCACCATATCCAGTTCCTCCATAGGTATAAGGAGTTCCATCAGGCCAATAACCAGTTAAAATATTAAAATATGCGGTTGAAGTTTGTGGGTATGAGTTCCAATCATGATAAGCAGCTGAAGACATCTTCGAACTTAAAAAACAAACTCCTTGTGCAGAAATATGAGTTCCATAGTCATCATCATAATTATCTCCATTATATATGTAATATGAATTTGTAGAAGTATCTGCACCAAAAAAATCATCCCAATATTTTCCAATACATATATCATCAAACACTCCCATATATACATTGCTGTAATTATTTGTTGATTTATTTTTAATTTTATATTGTACAAATACAGTATTATATAATCCTGAATCTGTTGGAACATCATATCCATAGACTATAGAATGAACTTCAATCTTCATTTTATTTCTACCAGTTGTATGAGAAATTTTATCATCATTAAAAATGTTTAGTATAGCCTGATCACCCATAATTAATGGATAATCTCCATTTTCTGGGTCATAAATACTATTAAGATTAGAATCTAAATAATCGGCAATATTCGGCCATTCCTGAATAGAAAGTGGGACAATATAGCCTGTGTCATTCCAGTGTAAAATATGATAATCAACAATAGATTTATTTATCTTCCACACTCTATTAAATGCAGAATCATATTCAAAAGAATTGTAATTATTAACTATTGGGCCTGATGCCCAATCTTCGGATCCTTGGAATTTACCAGCAGCTAAATGAAAAATATTATTATCGTCCATTCCTCCAATCCAGATAGTAGATGCATAATTTGACATTTTTCCTGAATTGGCAGGTACTTCGAACAAGCTTTCCCAATAATTATACATATTTGCAAATAATAGTCCATTACAATTGACTAATGCATTTATATTATTAATCATTAAAGTGTCATAGTCATTTAAAGAAACATTATTATCTGTAATAAAAAAACCATTATATGATGTTGGTACATATACATTATTATCAGCAGAATAAATATTTGTCATTCCACTTGTTATTAAATTTGTATTTAAAGAAGAATAATATTCTGCACTAAGCAAATCAAATTTAATAACCTTATCTGTATAGGCTATCCAAATATTAGTATCTGAATCAATTGAAATTCCTTTTAGTAAGCCAGAAGAAGGCAAACCGTTATTATCATCATAGATTGTAAATGTAGTACCATCAAAAACACAAATGCGTGCTCCTCCAGCATTCATATATATATTATCTTTAGCTGATAAGATAGAAATTAGATTAACAGGAAGTCCATCAACCGTTGTCCAAGTTGTAAAGCCAGGATTATCGAAACGACACAGACCTTCACTTGTTCCAATCCAGATAGTCCCGCCATTATCCATAGAAATTTGTCTTATACTATTTGTTGGTAATCCATGGGCAGTAGTATAATTTACAAATGTAAAACCATTGTATACTGAAATGCCAGAAGTTGTTGCTATCCATATATTTCCTATAGAATCTTTTTGTATATCACACACATTATTACCAATTAGTCCTTCGTTTGTTGTATAGTTGGCAAATGAAAAACCATTATATACAGATATACCACTACTAGTCCCAATCCAAATTTTATTCGCATTACTAATCTCAATTGTTTTTACACTATTTGATATTAAACCATCATTTGTTGTATAATTTGTAAAATCAATTCCGTTATAATAAGATATTCCAGAATATGTACCTACCCATAAATTACCAGAACCATCTTCTTTAAAACATTGCACATTATCTCCTATAAGACCATTGTTTGTTGAAAAATTGAAAAATTGTCCGAAAGACAGAATTGGACATGTTAGTAAGAGTAGTAATAATTTTCTCATCGTTTAGAGGTATTAGTTATGACTCCTATATATAAGATAAAATTGTATAAAGATAATAAATTAATTTTCTAATGCTTGCTAATGAGCGTGCAACCACCATTATATTATTTATTTCCTTATTGATAATACTGCGGGTGTTCCATTTTAAACTGTTCGTAATTACTTAAAGGAGTTTGTCTTTCCATTTTAACAATTATCTCTTCCAGTTTTGAAACATAGTCTTGGGTTGATTCCGGTATTTGCATTTTATTTATGCTTTTTGTTGTCGCAGGTGAGATTTTCAACATTGGATCTCCTAAAAGGCACAAGCCCATTCTCCATTTATCTTCAAAATAATACCCTCCGTTTTTAGTCCAGTAAACAAAAGCTTCTCCCCATGAATACCCGTTTGATAATGCATAATGAAAATCAGTCGGGGAATAATTTCCACCCGTTTTCGTTGTACCCATAATAGCAAGGCCGAAGTTAGTTCCCATAACATTAGTCATTCCCAGGTTTTCTTCAGTATATCTTGCGCCAGAGCAATTAAACATATTGAAAAAAGATGCTTTAAAATTGTTGTTTTTTATATCATTAGTGGTTATATATTCTTTTGCACCTAAATGATATATAGCCATTGAACTGGGATATGAATGTATCATCTGGTGTACATATTCTGCTCCACTACCGGTGAGTTTCGTAATATATGCAGACCTGTTGGTCAGCATTGTATCTTTTAACATTTCTGATTGGGAATACAAATAACTTACATTTACAGGGCTGGAATTAATCCAGTCACTCCAATCATTATCGATAAAAAGATATGCTTGTTGTGCAACCAGGGAACCATTTGCCCTGTAATCATGTGCACGGTCAATATAGCCTTTTATTTCGTTCACAGAACCTATAATTCTACCAACACCAACTTTTAAATCAAGACTTGCATGGTAATCATATTTTCCGTTTGAATTGGCATCATCAAATAATGTATGAGGCGACATTAAAAAAATATCGCACGGAAATTCTTCATAACTATCAAAATTTTCATAGGCTTCAAGTTCATACCAGGCAACCGGCAAATCACCAACCATAAATACATTATTTATTTGATAGCGGTCATAATAACTTTTTATTGTATCACGAAGAGACTCAACAGTTCCTGTACCCCATTGTATAACCAGAGGCGTGGTGTCACCGGATGCAAAATCATTTACATAGGTAGATAATTGTGATTTGATGTCATTATAAATGCCATCTTCAACAATAACAAGCATTGATGGGATTTTTGGAGTTTCAATAATAGTGTTATCTTCCGGTTCATCACAAGAATTTAAAATGAAGCCTAAGAAAATTAATGAAAGAAAATATAGATGAATCTTTTTCATAAAATATTATTTTGAATTATTTTACTAAAATACAATAAAAATAAACAAGAAAAAAACATGATAGAAAATCAATATTGATTGTACTCCGATAAGTCTCTTTTCTGAAAGTTCGCTTTACCCCTCCCGATGGCTATCAGGAACTAAAAGATGGCTCATTTTCAGCGACTTCCCCTTAGGCTTTAAGGGCAAAAAGTCACTGAAATTCAGTTTTATGACTTTTTGGAGAGGACTCAATATGTTTTTTAAAACTAACTCATCTATTTAATTTCAGTGTTAATTTATTTGTTTTATGTAAAAAAAAGAGTATTTTTAAAACCTGTATTCAACAATTAAAATCTACACAATATGGACATTTCATCATGGTGGGACGCAATGCTTATGTTAGAAAAGGTTTACTGGTTAATTGCTATTCCTTTCACACTAATATTTATTTTCTTAATGATAGCATCTCTTTTTGGTGGAGATACTGATATGGAAGTCGAAGGAAGCGCCGACGCGGAAGTTGGTAGCGACGAAGGCATTAGCTTTCAGTTCATCTCAATTAAAAATATAGCAGCATTTTTCACAATTTTTGGATGGGTAGGAATTGCATGTATCAGAGGGGACCAAAATACTTTGATAACATTAATTATTTCAGTTGGAAGTGGATTGGCTATAATGACTTTAATGGCAAGTATATATTATTTTATGGGAAAATTAGCATATAGCGGAACATTAGAAATGAAAAATGCGATTGGAAAAACCGGGACAATATATTTGACAATCCCTGAAAAAAGAACTGGATTCGGACAGGTGCAAATTAAAATACAAGGTAGTCTTAGAACTCTTGACGCAATGACTGATGAGGAAGAATCAATTAAAACTGGCTCATTAATAGATGTTGTTGATGTTAAAGACGATAATATATTAATAGTTAAACGTAGTACAAACTAAAAAATTGGAGGGAATAAAATGACAGGACAATATTTCATTGTAATAGTAGCAGCAATTGCTCTATTTGTTTTCATTATTATAATATCATTGATAAGAAGGTATAAAAGATGTCCTTCTGATAGAATACTTGTAGTATATGGTAAAGTTGGAAAAAGTAAATTAAAGGAATCACGTTCAGCAAAATGTATTCATGGAGGAGCAGCTTTTATCTGGCCAATAATTCAGGCATATTCTTTTCTTGATCTCACACCGTTATCTATTGAGATTAATCTTACCAGTGCATTAAGTAAACAAAATATTCGAGTAGATGTACCTTCCAGATTTACTGTTGGTATTTCAACCGAACCCGGAATTATGGATAATGGAGCTGAGCGGTTGCTTGGTCTTACACAGACCGATATAAGCAATCTTGCAAAGGATATTATTTTTGGTCAGTTACGTTTGGTTGTTGCAACAATGGATATTGAAGAAATTAACAGTAATCGTGATAAATTCCTTGCTGCGGTTTCATCTAATGTTGAACAAGAACTTAAAAAGATTGGGTTGAAATTAATTAATGTTAACGTAACTGATATAAATGATGAATCTGGATATATTGATGCTCTTGGAAAAGAAGCTGCTGCAAAAGCAATAAATGATGCCAAGAAAAGCGTTGCAGAAAAAAATAGAGATGGTGAAATAGGTCAGGCTTTAGCAATGCAGGAACAGAGGATTCAGGTTGCTCACGCTGACGCAACTGCTGTTGAAGGTGAAAACATTGCCAGAGTTACTATTGCAAATTCTGATGCTACAAGAAGAGAAAAAGAAGCTGAAGCGAGCAGAAAAGCAACTGCAGCAGAAAAAGTCAAATCTGCTAAAGCACTTGAAGAAGCATATGCTGCTGAACAAGAGGCTGAAAACGCACGTGCAAACAGAGATAAATCAACTCAATATGCAAATATTGTTGTTCCTGCTCAAATAGATAAAGAGAAAATTGAAATTGCCGCAGAAGCAATTGCAGAACAAACGAGAAGGCATGCAAAAGGAGAAGCTGATGCTATTTTTATGAAAATGGATGCAGAAGCTCGGGGTATTGTTGAAATATTAAGTAAACAGGCATTTGGTTTTGATAAAATTGTTAATGCCGCAAATAATGATGCAACAAGTGCTGTCATGATGATGATTACAGACAAACTCCCTGAAATTGTTAAAATTCAGGTCGAAGCAATTAAAAACATAAAAATCGATAAAGTTACTGTTTGGGAAAATGGAGGAAGTAAAGACGGGAAAACGGCTACTGCTAACTTTATGCAGGGCATGTTGGGATCTATTCCCCCGCTTAATGAATTATTCAAAATGGCTGGAATGGAACTGCCTGATTATTTGAAAGGGAAAGCCTCTCACGCTATTGAAGAAAAAAAGAAGAAAAAACCTGAAGCTAATCAGTCGAAAAAAAATTCTTCATCTGAACAATCCTAAAAGATAATTTATTGTTTAGGAAAGAAAAATTTATTTCAATTTGTTGATAATATTGCTGGTAGAAAAGCCTTCGACAAAATCAATGGTTTTTACTTCACCATTTTTTGCAAGGACGATATCAGAGCCAACAATATCTTCAGTTTTATAATCACTTCCCTTTACGAGAATGTCGGGTTGAATAATCTTGATAAGATTATAGGGAGTATCCTGGTCAAAATAAATCACATTGTTTACAAACGTTAAAGATGCCAGAACTAAAGCTCTTGATTCCTGATTATTTACAGGACGATTTGGTCCCTTGATTTTTCGCACAGAATCATCAGTATTTAAACCAATTAAAAGCACGTCGCCAAAATCTGCAGCTTTGGCTAAATATTCAATATGTCCGAGATGAAGTATATCGAAGCATCCATTCGTAAAAACAATTTTATAATTTTTAAACCTGTAAAAACTTAATAAGCCGGTTAAGGAGTTTTGATCCCGAATTTTGGTTTTAATTATTTCTAAATGTTCCATTTTTTATTTTTTATTAAGCAATGGTAAGGCAATAAGAGATAAAAATCCGAGAACCACAAGCAATAATGTTTGAATACCGTGGACGACAAGGGCAAAAATTCCGGCAGAGTCGTAATTAATACCAAAAATTATAAGAGTACCTATAACCATAAAATGCCAGGCTCCAATTCCACCCTGAACCGGAGCAACCATTCCATAACTACCCATTACA